>JANMAN010000212.1:0-6734 GCA_031359885.1 Tardiphaga sp.
CTGACGCCCGCCTTCGAGACCAGCAGGCCCGCCGCGGTGGAGACGATCAACGCCGGGACCTGGGTGACCAGGCCGTCGCCGACCGTCAGCAGGGTGTAGGTGCGCGCGGCGTCGGCGAAGCCCATGCCCTGCTGCGCCACGCCGATGATGATGCCGCCGATCACGTTGATCGCGACGATCAGAAGTCCGGCGATCGCGTCGCCGCGCACGAATTTGGATGCGCCGTCCATCGCGCCGAAGAAATTGCTCTCCGCTTCGAGGTCCTTGCGGCGGCGCTTGGCTTCTTTCTCCTCGATCAGACCGGCCGACAAATCGGCATCGACCGCCATCTGCTTGCCGGGCATCGCGTCGAGGCTGAAGCGCGCCGCGACTTCTGCGATGCGGCCCGAACCTTTGGTGATGACGACGAAGTTCACGATCACGAGGATGGCGAAGACGATGATGCCGATGACGAAATTGCCGCCCATCACGAAATTGCCAAAGGCCTCGATGACGTGGCCGGCGGCAGCGCCGCCTTCGTGGCCATGCGACAGGATCAGCCGCGTCGAGGCCATGTTCAGCGACAACCGCAGCATGGTCGAAATCAAAAGGATGGTCGGGAACGACGAAAATTCCAGCGGCGTCTGAATGAACAGCGCCGTCATCAGGATCAAAATCGAAAGCGTGATCGAGATCGCCAGAAACAAATCCAGCACGATCGCCGGAAGCGGCATGATCAGAACGATGAGGATCGTGAGAACGCCGAAGGCGAGCGCGAGATCGCCGCGCTTCAGCAACTTGACGATGTCGTTCAGGCTCGACATCCCGCCGAGCCCGCCATTGGGGCTGATCGCGATCGGGCCGCCGGTCACGTCTGTCATTTCGGTCGCTTTCCAGGCGTCGGCCCGCCGTTGCGCAAACGGCGGACGAGACGCGATCCCACCCGGCAAGTTTTGCCGGGTGCATGGTTAGCAAAGCGTTAACGCGGGGGGATTTTCAGAGCTTGGACGTAAAACCAAAGCCCTTGTCTTATTGCAGCGCTTTGCGCATGAGGGGGCCGCTGTCACCGCTGCTTGACCCAACCCCGTCGGGCGATGATGTTGCTCCGTGGCAAATTATTCCGATTCTCAGACTTCGACAGCAGCTTTCATCCCCGACTCGCGCGCGGCGTGGGCTCGGCTCGGCTTGGCTTTGCTGATCGGTTCGATCGGCAGCGTCGGCATGTGGTCGGTCGTGGTCGCGTTGCCGGCCGTCCAGACTGAGTTCGGCGCGAGCCGAGGCGCGGCGTCGCTGGCTTTCACGTTCACGATGATCGGTTTCGGCGGCGGCGGCGTCATTACCGGCCGCGTGACGGACCGCTTCGGCATCGTCACCGCGATCGGCTCGGGCATCCTGATCGCCGCGTTGGGTTATATCAGCGCGGGATACGCCACTGCGATGTGGCAATTCATTGCGGTCCACATCCTGATCGGGGCGGGTTCGTCCGCGACCTTCGGGCCGCTGATGGCCGAGGCGTCGCACTGGTTCGAGCGCCGTCGTGGCATTGCGGTGTCGATTGCGGCAAGCGGCAACTATCTCGGCGGCGCGCTGTGGCCGCCGATCGTCAACTGGGGCATTCAAGCCCATGGCTGGCGCGCGACGCATATCGCGGTCGGCATCGGCTGCGCCGTTGCGATGACCATCGTGCTCGCTGCGTTACGGATCAAGATGGGCGCGGGATCGCGGCGCAGCCACATCGATGCGCCGCCGCCGAAGATCGATCTGAACATCAGCACGAACGCGCTGACGGCGCTGCTGTGCATCGCTGGCGTCGCGTGCTGCGTGGCGATGGCAATGCCGCAGGTTCACATCGTCGCCTATTGCGGCGATCTCGGATACGGCGTCACGCGCGGCGCGGAAATGCTGTCGTTGATGCTCGGCTTCGGCATCATCAGCCGGATCGGCTCGGGCTTTCTCGCGGATCGAATTGGCGGCATCCGGACGCTGCTGATTGGCTCGGTCGCGCAGGGCGTCGCGCTGCTGTTTTATCTGTTCTTCGACGGGTTGACGTCGCTCTACGTCATCTCTGCAATGTTCGGCCTGTTTCAGGGCGGTATCGTGCCGAGTTATGCGATCATCGTGCGGGAGGCGATGCCGGCGGCACAAGCAGCGACCCGCGTCGGGACGGTCATTCTGGCATCGGTGGCCGGTATGTCGCTCGGCGGCTGGGTGTCCGGCGTGATCTTCGACGCCACCGGCTCCTATGCAGCGGCGTTTCTAAACGGCCTCGCATGGAATGCGCTCAACATCACGATCATGGTCGGCTTGTTGATTCGCGCGCGTCGGCGTCTCGCGTTCGCTTGAGCAGCTGGAAATAAATCCAATATCTAAGCTCGTCGTTGCGAGGAGCGCAGTCGCTCATCTTCGAGCGACGACAGCGACGAAGCAATCCAGACTTTTGCAGAAGAACTGGATTGCTTCGCTCGATCGGTGTCGGCGAAGTCGCCGATACCGATCGGCTCGCAATGACAAGCGCACAAAAAACGGCCCGCCGAAGCGGGCCGTTTTCTATTTCAACACGAACGGATCAATCGCGCTCGATGTAAACCCGGTCGCCACGATCGCGGCGGTCGCGACGATCGTAGTCGCGGTCGCGGCGTTCGCGACGCGAGTCACGATCGTAGCTGTTGTAGCTGCGGCGATCGCGCTCGCGATAACCGTCACGATAGCCGGGCTCCCCGACCGTCACGCCGCCGACGCCGGGCACACCGACGCTGACCTGAGCGAATGCAGACGAAGCGCAAAGCGAAGCCGCTGCAACGGCAAGCAATAAAGTCTTTCTCATGATGATGTCCTCCTCGAATTCCGATGCAGGACAATGTCGCCCGTGCGCGATCGTTCCAGACCGCGGCCGAATGGGTTGGCTTAACGCTAGCGCGTATTGCGCTGCGGAGTGACGGGCGCATCCGGCACGATCCTGGCGACCAGAATACCGGTCAACGCGATGAGCGATGCGACGCTGATCGCGTGTAAGCGGATGATCGAGGCATAATCTGCGTCGCTATAGGTTCGGAGCGGCGATCCCAATAGATCGTCGAGAAACAGATAGACCGCGAACGGCAGAGCCAGAACGGCGAGCGTTTTGAACCGTTCGGCGGGTCGAAACAGGATTGCGGCCAGCACAACGCAAGGCAGCAAAAATAATTCCACGCCGGTTTTGAGACCGACAAGTTTGACGCACAGCATCGTATTCGCGACGCCGACGATCGGCAGCAAAGCGCGGCCGGCAAGCGAATGGCGCTTCGCCAACCAGGGCACGGCCGCGAAAAACGGAGTGGTCAACATCGTGAACCAGGCGGGCCACGCGTCGTATCCGACAATGTAATAAAGGTAGAGCGGGTAGAACGGCTGATTGCTCGCAACGACCAGCGCGACCGTGCCGGCGATTTTGGCGAGAGGGTCGGGATTGTCGGTGTAGGCACCGATGCGGCTCATCACATCTTGGAACATCGTCGCGTCTTACCTTTCGCAGAACAACCACTGGTAGCCCGAAAGGCCTGCCGCAGGAACGTTGATCGTCGATCTCAAGAAAAAGATGCGCCGGCAACCATTATGTGAGTTGGAATCATTCCATTTTTGGGCAGAGTGTCGCCACGAACGGCGATATGCGCCGCGGCTGAAGGGGAAACGATGGCTAGCCTCACGATCAATGGAAAAACGCACGACGTCGACGCGGAGATGGACACGCCCTTGCTGTGGGTGATCCGCGAGAACGTCGGTCTGACCGGCACGAAATACGGCTGCGGCGTCGCGCAATGCGGCGCATGCACGGTTCATGTCGACGGACAACAAGTGCGCTCGTGCAGCCTGCCGCTCAGCGAAGCGATCGGCAAACAGATCACCACCATCGAGGGCCTCGGCAAGGCAGACTTGCTCCACAAGGTCCAGCAGGCCTGGATCGCCAGCGACGTGCCGCAATGCGGCTATTGCCAGAGCGGCATGATCATGTCCGTCGCGGCGTTGCTGGAAACGATTCCGAAGCCGACGGATGCCGATATCGATTTGGCGATCACCAATATCTGCCGTTGCGGCACGTTCCAGCAGGTCCGTGAAGCCATTCACGCTGCAGCGAACGCATAAGGGGCCGATATGAACAAGCTTTCGACAATGAACCGCCGGTCCTTCGTTCTCGGCACAGCCGCCGTCGGCAGCGGCCTCGCCATCGGCTTCGACCTTCCGTTCGGCGGCCCGGCCGTGGTGCGCGCGGCGGACGGCTCGCCCGAAGTCAATGCGTGGGTGGTGATCCGGCCCGACGATACGGTGGTGATCCGCGTCGCACGCTCGGAGATGGGGCAGGGCACGCTGACCGGTCTGGCGCAACTCGTCGCCGAAGAACTCGAATGCGACTGGGCCAAAGTCACGACGGAATATCCGACGCCCGGTCAGAGCGTGGCACGCAAACGCGCCTGGGGCGATTTCTCGACCGGCGGCAGCCGCGGCGTTCGCACCTCGCACGACTACGTCCGCAAGGGCGGTGCCACGGCGCGCGTGATGCTGGTGCAGGCGGCGGCGAACGAATGGAAGGTGCCGGCGTCCGAATGCAAAGCCGCCAAGAGCGTCATCACGCACACGCCGTCCGGCCGCACGGTGACGTTCGGCAGGGTGGCCGAGGCCGCCGCGAAACTGACGCCGCCGGCCGACGTGACGTTGAAGGACCCGAAGGATTGGACCATCGCCGGGCAACCTTTGAAGCGGCTCGACACGGTGGACAAGACCACCGGCAAGATGATGTACGGCGCGGACGTGAAGCTGCCCGGCATGCTCAACGCCGCCATCAAGGATTGTCCGGTGTTCGGCGGCAAGCTGAAAAGCTACGACGAGGCCAAGATCAGCGGCATGAAGGGCGTCAAGAAGGTCGTCCGCGTCGGTGACAGCGCGGTCGCCGTCGTCGCCGACACCTGGTGGCACGCCAAGATCGCGCTCGACGCGCTGCCGGTCGTGTGGGACGACGGCGAGAACGCCAACGTCTCCAGCGAGTCGATTGCGAAATGGCTGGCCGAAGGCCTCGACGCCGCGCAGCCGGCCTTCGTCGGCAACAAGGCCGGCGACATCGCCGCCGCAAAGGCGGGCGCTGCCAAGACGGTGGAAGCCGTCTATGCGTATCCCTACCAGAACCACGCGACGATGGAGCCGATGAACGCGACGGCTCTCTATACTGCGGACAAGTGCGAGGTCTGGACCGGCACGCAAAACGGCGAGGCCGCCTTCGCGGCCACCGTGGAGGCCTCCGGCCTGCCCAGCGACAAATGCGACGTCTACAAAATGATGCTCGGCGGCGGCTTCGGCCGGCGCGGCATGACGGATTACGTGCGGCAGGCCGTTTCGATCGCCAAGCAGATGCCCGGCACGCCGATCAAGCTGATGTGGTCGCGCGAAGAGGATATGCTGCACGGCCGCTATCATCCGGTGACGCAGAGCAAGCTGGTCGGCACCTTCGACGCGCAGAACAATCTCACCGGGTTGCATATGCGCATCTCCGGACAGTCGATCCTGTCCAGCGTGCGTCCCGAGGCGATGCAGAACGGCATGGACCCCGCGACGTTCCAGGGTCTCGCCGCGACGGGCGATGCCGCGATCGGCTATACCTTCCCCAACCTGCTGATCGACCATTCGATGCGCAATCCGCACGTGCCGCCCGGCTTCTGGCGCGGCGTCAACGTCAATCAAAACGCGATTTATCTCGAATGCTTCATGGACGAGTTGGCGCACTCGGTCGGTCAGGACGCGGTGGAATTCCGCCGCAAGCTGATGAGCAAGCATCCGAAGCATCTCGCCGTGCTGAACGCCGTGGCGGACAAGATCGGCTGGACCAAGCCTGCGCCGCAGGGCGTGTTTCGCGGCATCTGCCAGCACATGGGCTTCGGCAGCTACGTGGCCGCGGCGACCGAGATTTCGGTCATCGACGGCAACAAGATCAAAGTGCATCGCATCGTGGCCGCGACCGATCCCGGCCATGCGGTGAATCCGGCGCAGATCGATCGCCAGATCGCGGGCTCGTTCGTCTACGGGCTGTCGGCGTTGTTCTACGGCGAATGCACCGTCAAGAACGGCCGCATGGAGCAGGAAAACTTCGACACCTATCCGTCGATGAGAATCTCCGAGATGCCGAAGGTCGAATCGATCCTGATGCCAAGCGGCGGGTTCTGGGGCGGCGTCGGCGAACCGACGATCTGCGTCGCGGCGCCTGCGGTGCTCAACGCCTACTTCGCGGCGACCGGCAAGCGCGTGCGCAGCGTGCCGTTGAAGAACCACGACATTGTCTTTGCATGACGGTGTCGCGGTTGCGAATGGCCATGGCGGTCGCGGCGATGCTCGCATCGGCCGCGCCGTCGGTGGCGGCGTCACCGCCCGGCGCGTTGTCCTGCTCGGGCTGCCATAGCCCGCAGGCCAATGCGTCGTCGGCACTTACGCACATTTACGGACGAGATGCCGGCGAGACGCTGTCGGCAATGACGGCGTTTCGCGACGGATCGCGACCGGCGACGGTGATGAACCGCATTGCCAAGGGCTTTTCGGATGACGAGTTGCGCGACATCTCCGCGTGGCTTGCGACGCAGAAATAGGGCGTGATCATGCGCATGTCCCGACGCGATGTTCTGCGCGCCGCCGCAGTGAGTGCGATGATGCCGCTGCCGGCATTCGCGCAGCAGCCTGCCGCGCGCGTGGTGGTCGTCGGCGGCGGCTTCGGCGGCACGAGCTGCGCGCGCGCGCTTCGC
>JANMAN010000224.1:0-3294 GCA_031359885.1 Tardiphaga sp.
GCGGAGAATTATGTGGGCCTGCCATATTGATTTCGTCCTACGATGGACCTCATGACAGACATCCCCGATGGCTTCGAACGCCACACCCGCTCCAGCCCTCTCACCGAGCCGTGGGAGCCTATCTATGCGAAACACACTGACAGCGCCGTCATCCTTGCTGTGAGACTGGCGCGGCCGCACACCAACTCGCGCGGCATGGTCCATGGCGGATTGATCGCCGCGTTGGCCGACAATGCGATGGGGTTGTCGTGTGGCGCGAAGCTAGGTGGCTCGCGTCTCGTTACGGTCGGACTATCGATCGATTTCGTCGGCACCGCGCAGGTCGGCCAATGGCTCGCGATCGAAACCGACGTCGTCAAGACCGGCAAGACGCTTTGCTTTGCGCAATGCCTCGTGACCGCTGACGGCGAAACTGTTGCCCGCGCCAACGGCACGTTCAAGGTCGTGACGCCGAAGGCTTAAAGCGCTAAAGCTGCGCCATGAACGTTGCCGCTATCGATGCCGACAATCCCTGCCAGCCCTGCGGCGCATGTTGCAGCTATTCGAGCAACTGGCCACGCTTCACGACGGAAGATGATGCCGCGCTCGATTTGATCCCGGAACAATTCGTCAATGCGCGTTTGTCGGGAATGCGGTGCGACGGCGAACGTTGTAGCGCGCTGAACGGCAAGATCGGCGAGGCAACGGCCTGCGGAATTTACGACATCCGGCCTGAAGTATGTCGGACATGTTTTCCCGGCGATCCCGAATGCGCGATGGCGCGTCGTAAATTCGGCTTGCCCATCTTACCAGCGACGTAACGCTCGACGTGTTTTAAGCTACGGCGACGTGGGCCTTTTCGGTGTTGCCGGTCGTATCCGCGGCAACCTCGTCGTCGTCGAGATCGTCCTGCATCGGCTGAAACGTTTGGAGAGGTTTCGTCGAAAGCGTGATCGGTTTGCGATGACCGTATGACGACGTGGCGGGGCGCGCAGCCTGGGTTTCTTGCGACAGAGCATAAAGCGTCGAACCGACACGCCCGCCGAGCTGAAACAGATCGCGCTCGGTGCAGCTTGCGGCAATCGTCAGCGCCAGCGAATGAAGATGATTTCGGCGGTAGCAAAACAGAGCCAGCATCGCACGAACATTGGGCGAAACCGTCTCGACCAAATGCGACAGACCATGGGCATTCGCGCGATACATTTCGCCGAGCAGGTCTTCGCGGACCGGGCAGAAATCATTTTCGAAGGCGTTGCGGCTGGACCACATGGCTGTTCTCCTCGATTGGGAAGATGCGATGCAATATCCTAATGAAGAGTTAACCAATTGAGAGTTCCGCCCGGTTCCATTGACGATTCGTCAACTCGAATCGGAGCGGCGGCGTGTGTATCCACACGCCACCGTCGGTTTGGCGACGAAAATTAGAGGTGACCGTTTTGTGGCGGCCCACGATCGGGTTTCCACGACATCCGCACGAAACATTCTTGAAACCCGATTTGCGATTTCGCGCATGAACGCTGATCGCAGGCGCTGCGACCCATGCACATTGACACCGCAACGGCGCCCAGCGTCACAACCAAATGGAGACGACCATGTTTCGCAAGATCACCCTCGGACTTATCGCAGCCGCCTCGCTCGGCATCGCCGCTCTCGCACCGGGGGCTGCTTCGGCCAGCGGTCTGCACATCGGCATCGGTGGCGGTGGCTTTCACGGCGGCTGGCACGGCCACCACCACGGCTTCTACGGCGGTCCGGCGCTTTACGTCGGCGGCGTGAGCGATAACTGCATGCAGAAGCGCTATGTCGAGACGCGCCGCGGCCTGCGCATGCGCTGGGTCAATGTCTGCGGATATTGATCGCTACGGTCTAACAAAAAGCAAACCCGGCCATCCTTGGCCGGGTTTTCTCGAAGCCTATTGTTCGAAGAACTGCGCGACGTCGGAAAGCTTCGCCCGATTGGTGCGATAATTATTCGCCTTGTGCGCTGTGTCGGCGTAGCCGAACGAAATGCCACAAACGACCTTGCGGTCGTCGCCCAAATCGAAATGCTTGCGCACGATATCGGAATGAAACGCGAGCGCCGCCTGCGGGACGGTGGCAAGGCCCATCGCCTGCGCAGCGAGCATGAAGCTTGTGACGTAGCCGCCGCAATCCACCGCGCCGTAAACGCCGAGTGCCTCGTCGGTGTGAATGATCGCGACATGCGGCGCGCCGAAGAAATTGAAATTCTCCATCGCCTGCTTGGCGTAAGCCGCCTTGTCGCCCTTGGCGATTCCGAGCGTATTGTAGAGTTGGAATCCCGACTCCCGCCGCCGTTCCAGATAAACGCCGCGATATTCGCGCGGAAACGGAAAGTCGCCGCTATTCGGACGGCCGCTGCTCGCCGCCTCCATCATCACGTCGCGAAATTTCTGCGTTGCGTCGCCCGAGGTGATGACGACTCGCCAAGGCTGACTGTTGCACCATGACGCAGTTTTCTGCGCGGCAGCGAGCACGCGCTCGATATCGTACTGCGGCACCGGCTCTGTTTTGAAACCGCGGCAGGAGAAACGATCAGCCATCAGGCGCTCGAGCACGTCGATTGAGTGATCGTCGGTTTTCATGTCCATCGATTACCGCCCTTTGGTCGCGATCTTGTTGAACGGCACGTCCTTGTCGACGCGAATGTCGCCTGGCAGGCCGAGCACGCGCTCGGCGATGATATTGCGGAGGATTTCATCGGTACCGCCGGCGATACGCATCGAGGGCGAACTCAGCAGCATGGCCTGAAATTCACCGGCCGCGCCCGCTTCGTCAGCGTCGGTGAGCACGCCCGCCGCGCCCTGCATGTCCATTGCGAAGGTCGCGATATCCTGCAGCATCGCACCCGACACGAGTTTGCCGATCGAATTTTCCGGGCCTGGACGTTCGCCCTTCGACAGCGCCGAGATCGATCGGTAGCTCGTATATTTGAGACCGGAGTTTTTTACGGCCCAGCTTGCGAGCTTGCTCCGCACATTGGGATCGTCGATCGCGACGCCGTCGTCTAACATCAGGTCGCCAAAGTAGTCGAACAATTGGGGGAAACCGGTCGCAACCCGTGCACCGATCGACATGCGCTCGTTCATCAGCGTCGTCAGCGACACGTTCCAACCGTCTCCGACGCCACCGAGCCGCTGCGTATCGGGGATGCGAACATTGGTGAAGAACACCTCGTTGAATTCCTGCATGCCGTTGGCCTGCTTGATCGGCCGCACCTCGACACCAGGGCTCTTCATGTCGAGGAAGAACATCGTCAGGCCCTTGTGCTTGGGCACATTGGGGTCGGTACGCGTG
>JANMAN010000239.1:0-2417 GCA_031359885.1 Tardiphaga sp.
GCCGCGCGGTTCCTGCAAGCGCTCGGCGGCGCGACCGGCATGGTGGTGAGCCGCGCGATCATCCGCGATCTGTATCCGCGCGACCGCGTCGGCGCGATGATTTCGCTCGTGATCGCCGTCATGATGATCGCGCAAATGCTATCGCCGCTGATGGGCGGCTTGATCGAAACCGCCTTCGGTTGGCGCGCGATCTTCTACGTCATCACCGCCGCCGCGATTGTCGTGACGCTGGCGATCGCCATCGCTCTGCCCGAGACGCGCCGCCTCGAAGAACGCGCGAGCGGCGAAGGTTTTCGCGCCGACGCCGCGAGCTTGTTTCGGAGTCGTGCGTTCGTCGGCTACGTGCTGTGCCAGGTGCTAGCCTCGTCGATCATCTTTACGTTTGCCGGCGGCGGGCCTTACGTCGTCGTCACCCAGATGGGCCGCTCGAGCGCCGAATACGGCGCGTGGTTCGCGACGTCGGGGCTCGCTTATTTGACGGGCAATTTGTTCTGCGTACGCTTCGCTCCGAAATACACGATCGAGAAGCTGATCTGGTTCGGCCTCGCGCTGCAAATCACAGGTGCGATGCTCAATCTGGTGTGGGGACTTGCCGGAATAAGCAACGTGCCGTCATGGCTGTTCGTCACGCATATGCTGATCACGTTCGCGAACGCCTTCGTGATGTCGAACTCGGCCGCGGGCGCAATCAGCGTGCGCCCGCAAGCCGCCGGAACGGCATCGGGCGCAATGGGGTTCTTGCAAATGGGCTTCGGCTCGCTGTGCTCGCAATTCGGCGCTTATCTGGGCGGTCATTTCGCAACGCCGGTGCCGCTCAACATCGCGATCGTCGTGCTGTCGATGCTGTGCGCGGCGTCGATGATCTTCCTCGTGCCGCGGCGTCCGACGATGGCAACGGAGGATCTGGTCGAGAAAGCCGAGAAGGAAGAGACGGGGTTGTTGTAAGGCTTTGCGAGAGCGCACGTTGTCTCATCACAGACAGACTGTCGTTGCCGGGCTTGATCCGGCAATCCATTCACTTGAACTTCAGTATTGCGAACATTGGCGGATCGCCGGGTCAGCGGGCGCAAAGTGCGCCCTTGCCCGGCGATGACGGAAATGGAGGATGACGGCAGTGCGTGTGCAAATTACGACGGGCCGATCAGCGCCAGCCACTCGTCTTCCGTCAGCACGTTGACCCCGAGGTCGCGGGCTTTCTTCAGCTTCGAGCCGGCGTCCTCGCCGGCGACGACGTAATCGGTCTTCTTGGAAACCGAGCCTGCGACCTTCGCGCCCAACCGCTCGGCGCGCGCCTTGGCTTCGTCGCGCGTGAATTTCTTCAGCGATCCGGTGAATACCACGATCTTGCCGGCGACGGGCGAATCGCTAGCGGCCTGCGCCACGGGCAAGACCTCGATCTGTGCGAGCAGATCCTCGAGCGCCGTGACATTGCGCGGCTCCGCAAAAAATTCGACCAGCGCCTCGGCGACGATATCGCCGACACCATCGATGTCGTTGAGATCCTGATAGGCCTCGGACGCATTGCGGTCGTCGGTCTGACCGGCTGCGGCTGCCGACATCGCCGCGCGAAATCCATCGATCGTACCGTAGTGCCGCGCCAGCAATTTTGCGTTGCCCTCGCCGATATGGCGGATGCCGAGGGCAAAAATCAGCCGGTTCAGCTCGATCTTGCGGCGTTCGTCGATCGCCGAAAACAGATTGCGGACGGAGACCTCGCCAAAGCCCTCGCGGTGCGAGAGTTTTTTCTCCGATCGCGCGTCGCGTTTTTCCAGCGTGAAAATATCGACGGGATGCATCACGAGACCGTCGTCGTAGAATTCCTGAATCTGTTTGTCGCCGAGCCCGTCGATATCGAAGGCAAGCCGCGAGACGAAATGCTTCAGCTTCTCAACCGCCTGCGCCGGGCAGATCAATCCGCCGGTGCAGCGGCGCACGACCTCGCCATCCTCGCTGGCGACATGGCTTCCGCAGCGCGGACAGGTCGTCGGGAATTCGTAAGCTTTTGAACCCTTCGGTCGCTTGTCGAGAACGACGCTGACGATCTGCGGAATGACGTCGCCGGCACGCTGGATAACGACGGTGTCACCTTCGCGGATATCCTTGCGCGCAATCTCGTCGGCATTGTGCAGCGTTGCGTTTTGCACAACGACGCCGCCGACCGTGATCGGCGTCAACCGCGCGACCGGCGTCAGTGCGCCGGTCCGCCCGACCTGAATCTCGATCTTTTCCAGAGTGGTCGTGGCTTGTTCGGCCGCGAATTTATGTGCGATGGCCCAACGCGGCGCGCGGCCCGCGAAGCCGAGGCGGCGTTGCAGGGACAGATCGTCAATCTTGTAGACGATACCGTCGATGTCGTAGTCGAGACCGGATCGCCGCGAAGCGATTTCATTCTGAAACGCTTCCGCCTCGGCCGCGTC
>JANMAN010000283.1:0-3822 GCA_031359885.1 Tardiphaga sp.
CCGGATTTCACCGGGATGGTCGAGCCGCGATCTCAGGCGCTATCCGGTGCGGGTGATCGATGATGTCGTTTGGGTCGATGTAGGGGATGCGTGACGCGAACGTGGCGCGTCACTTGGCGAGCGACTCGATCGGTACGTCGAGTATGTAAGCAAATCCCGACATCGGATATTTCAGCTCGACGGTGCCGCCGAGCTGCTGTCCCAACGAGCCCATCATGCGGGTACCGAAGCTGCGGCGGCTCGGGGCCTGCACGGACGGGCCGCCGATTTCGGTCCAGGTCAGGCGCAGACGCTGCGCGACCTCGTCATTGGTCCAGACGATCTGCACATGACCGGACGGCACCGACAGCGCGCCGAACTTGGTCGCGTTGGTGCACAATTCGTTGAGCGTCATCGCCAAGGCGATTACTGCGCCCGACGCGATGCGAACCGAAGGCCCGGCGATCGTGAACCGGCCGCCCTTTTTGCTGTCGTAAGGTTCTGTCGCGCCGCGGAGCGTTTGCTCGAGGCTGGCGTTGGCCCAACTGACCTGCATCAGAAGATCGTGCGCACGGCCGAGCGCATACAGCCGGCCTTCGATGGCCTGCTGAGCGTGGGCCATGTTGTCCGCCGTGCGCAGGCTTTGCGAAGCGATCGCGCTGACCGTCGCGAGCGTGTTCTTGATGCGATGGTGCAGTTCTTCCAGAATGAGCTTCTGCAATTTGTCGGCGGCTTCGCGCTCTTTCGCGTCGATGCCCGACTGCGCCAGCAACACCTCGGCATTGATGACGGCCTGTTCGAGCAACAGCCGAAGACTGTCGTTCTCTGCGGTCAGCGTTTCTTCCGCCGCCGTCGGCACTACTTTGCCGCCGGCCTCGTTGCGCGTCAGAGCTTCGACCGCCAGCGGAATGGCGGTTTTCGGCACGACCTTCAACGCACCGTCGCCGACCATTTCGCGAAGCTGCGCGATCATCTGCTCGCTCTCGATCGGCTTGCCGAAAAAACGGCTTTCGGCAGGCTTGTCCTCGGTGGACGGATTGACCCGCCCCGACACGAGAATGATCTTGATGTCGGGCCAGCGATCGTGAACGGCGAAAGCAAGCTTCAATCCGTCCATGCTGCCGGGCATCTGGATGTCGGAAAACAGCAGCGAGATATCCGACCGCTGCTCGAGAATGGCGAGCGCCTGATCCGCGTTGATCGCTTCGAGCGCCGTGAACCCGGCATCCTCGACGATATCGACCGCACGCATCCGCAAGACCATCTCGTCTTCGACGACGAGAACGATGGTTTGGTCGTCTTGTGAATCAGACATGATAATCCCGCAATAAGACTACGTTCATACGATACGAAACGTCACCGGCCCGATCAACTGCCGGGCGTGTTCCCGACGTTGAGAAGTTGCGCGAGGGCCGTGACGAGTTGTGCCGTCGCGAACGGCTTCTGCAACAGAATGCTGTTGGGCACGCCGTGCGCGCCCCATTCCTTCGCACTTTTTCCGGTCATGTAAATGACCGGCAAATCGTTTTGGATTTCGCGCGCGCGTCTCGCGACAGCCCAGCCATGAATTCGACTGTTGCCGAGATCGATGTCGGTCACGATCGCACGGTATTGCGCGCTTACGTCGTTCAGCATGTCGATCGCTTGCTCGCCGGTCGATGCGACCGCGACGGCGAAACCGCCATCTTCGAGCGTAGTCTGTAATGACAATTGAATCAGCAGATCATCTTCAACGACGAAAATAGACACGCGGTCCGACATGTACGAGCAGCTCCTATGACGGCGGGAGCTTGGCGGGAGATAAATACCGACTCTCTCAAACCGGACTGCCGCAAAGGGGTGTCCGGTCACGCGATCAATGTGCCGCGACGCGAATGGTTGCCTATCGCTTCATAAAGTTCGGCAGGCGAGCGAGAGATAATTGGCGGAGAGGGAGGGATTCGAACCCCCGATAGGCTTGCACCTATGCCGCATTTCGAGTGCGGTGCATTCGACCACTCTGCCACCTCTCCATGGTGCCAAGTCAAAACGAGGCGAACGGTCGCCCGTGCGCGGTCGAGCCGAGTTCTAGGCGAGGACGCCGCGTCAGACAAGGCGGCAGGCGGGGGAATTCGCATCGGCAGCGAATGCACGGCGTCCGAAGCACGGACGCCGGCGCGCTTGGCTTACTTTTTTTCGACTTTGGCCTTCTTCTTGGCCTTGTCGGTGTCCTTGTCGCTGCGGTTCGTGTAGCGGGCGTTGCCGAGACCCGTTCCGATGGTCAGGACGCCCCAATGCTTGAAATCCTGCATGAACGGCACTTCGCTGAGGCCCTGCACGACGCCGTCATTGTGCATCAACACCGCCGTGTCGTGATCGCCGATCTGCGGAATCGCTTCGACCAGGCTTCTGGGCAGGTTGAACTTGCTGCTCTCCCAATTGCCCGGAAGATTCTGCGCGCCCTTTGCGATGGAGCCGTCGTGCTCGATCACGCCCGGGCATGACACGCCGATAAAGGGCGCCAGCTTGAAGCCTTCCTTTTCGGCCTCCTTGATCAGTTTTTTCAACAAGCCCGCCAGTTTCTCCACCGCACCTTCGCGGGTCGGCTCGTCGTCGGCATGCCGCCACAGCTCGGAGATCCAGACATTGGCTTTCGAAAGGTCCTTCGCCTTCTTCCAACGGGTCTCGACGACGCCGCAGCGGATGTTGCTGCCTCCGATATCGACCGCCAGGATCGAATCGTAAGCCTCGAAAATCCAGGACGGCGCGAGATGCAGGCAGCCGACCAGGCCGGCCTCATCTGGATGGTACCGGATCGGCACCATGTTCACCTTGTGGTCGTTGTGCCGCAGGATGATTTCGGCACGGGCGATCGTGAGTTCGCCGATACGGCTTTGCCGGAAGCCGCCGCCCACCACGATCGTCTCTGTGCCTTGCCAGGCCTTGCTCTTGAGGAAGCGCCCGGTGACATAGGCCAATTCCTGGGAAAACTCCTCGATCGCGCTCAAAATCAGCGCCGACGCTCCGGCGTCCTCGCCGACCAACAGGCTATCCAGCGTTTTCTTGCTGATCTCTTCGGTGGTTGCGTCGCCGATCGGGTCTTCGCCGTGTTTTTGCAACGGCTTGCGCCATCGATCCAGAATGCGCTGGAAAGCGCCTTTGCTGGCGCGGTCGCCGAGAAATCCGTTGTCGTCCTTCAATTCAATGTTGAAACTATCGATATCGACCGATGGAAGGCGCAAGGCGCCATGCCGCCCGATGCCTGCGGTCGCCAAAGTCGTGTCGTCAGCCATGTCGTGGGTGCCCTCATGTCCTGGCTCGTTGGGTGGCGCCAGGTTCAGCCGCGTGACAACGACAATGGAACCGGTTGGTTGCACGGCTCTGCGAAATGCGAAAGGTGCCGGTCCGAAGGTGGTTTCGAACGCTGCGCGGCAGGCTGCAGGTGCTGATTTCCTTGACTCGCCGGCATTGCAGGCTATAAGTCCGCGAAACTTCGGCGCGGGCTTCGTCCCGCGCCGTGTGTTTTTGCGCGGCCAACGTGTCGCGGTGAACCCTTATCAGACTGAAGAAAAAGCCGGCCCGGACCGCACCATATGGTGTTGCCGAGGCCGGGATCGAACACGAAGGAATCAAACGATGTTCGCAGTCATCAAAACCGGCGGCCGGCAGTACCGCGTCGTTCCGGATGATGTGCTTGAAATTGGCAAGATCGAAGGCGATGTCGGCTCGATCGTGCAGCTTGGCGAAATCCTGATGCTCGGCGGCGAGAGCCCCGTGCTCGGCGTGCCGATGGTCGCAGGCGCGAGCGTTGCAGCGGAGGTGCTGCAGCATAAGCGTGGCGCCAAGGTCATTTCGTTCAAGAAG
>JANMAN010000454.1:0-4444 GCA_031359885.1 Tardiphaga sp.
TCGCGGGTGTCGGATCGCCACAGGCCACCGAGATCGAGGCCATAGCGCGCGCCCAGCATATGCACGGCAAGCGCCAGCAGCACGCCGAAGATCGAGGCTGCGGCAAGAACGATATGACGGGGGAACGGAGTTGCTTGAGCCATGACGCGTTCGACACTAGCGTCGGGCTATCGCGCGCGCAAACGCGCTGCGCAGGGATTTTCCGTGACCGACCAGACCATCGATTATGCGTACAAAGCGTCGCTGATCGGCAAGGCCGAGACCTTCGCGTTGACGCCGGACGGCCTGGCGTGGCGCGTGCGCGACCGATCCGGCGTCTGGGCTTATGCCGACATCGCATCGGTACGCTTGTCGTACCGTCCGATCTCGATGCAGGCGCGCCGGTTTCGTGCCGACCTCGCGCATCGCAGCGGCGCGACGATCGCGATCATCTCGACGAGCTGGCAGACGGCGTCCCTGATGACGCCGCAGGACGACAGCTATCGCGGCTTCATCCTTGGCTTGCATCGGCGAATGGCGGACGCCGGTAGCACGGCGGCGCTGACCGGCGGGTTGCGGCGCGGGATCTACCGCATGGCCATCGGGCTTTTGTCGTTCGTCGCGTTGGCGATGGCGGCGCTGTTGCTGCGCGCGCTGTGGTCGGGCGAATGGGCCGGGGCGCTGTTTCTCGTCGCATTCGGCGCGCTGTTCGCGTGGCAGACTGGCGGTTTCGTCTGGCGCAATACGCCGCGGACCTATGCGTTCGACGCGATACCTGCGGACTTGCTGCCGTAGGACGACCGCTCGCCCCTCAAGCCTTCAACAATTTCGGGCTGACGAATCCGGTCAAGGTCCCGCTGCGGAAGCGCACGTCGCCCCAATCGTCGGTGTCGAAATCGAGCGTCACCACCGTGCCGGTCGGCAGATTGTCGGCCAAGGCGGTCCGCGCCGCGTCGTCGCCGCCGGCCGTGAGCGCGAAGGCAAGCTCGTGCAGGCCGGGATTGTGGGCGACGATCATCACGATGGCTGCGTCGGCGGCCTCGTCCTGCAACGATCCGACCAGTTGCGCCGGTCCCGCGCCGTAAAGCTCGTCGAGGTGCACGGCTTGCGGACGACTATTCGCCTTCGCCAATTCTGCCTCGACGATGTCCCAGGTTTGCCGCGCACGAACCGCTGTGGACACCAGCACGCGATGTGGCGCGCGACCCTGCTGCCCGAGCCAACCTCCGATCAAAGCCGCATCGTCGCGGCCGCGCGGGTCCAGTCGACGGTCGAAATCCTGTCCGCTCGGCGCGTCGGCTTCGGTCTTGGCGTGACGCAGCAGCAGCAGACGGCGCATGGCGGACCCGATCGACGGAGGGCAAAGTCATCTTGCGGATTAAGGCACAACCGCCGCGCCGACAAGGTGACAAAAAAGGCGAGCCTCCGTAAGACAGCCGCATGACCCTGAACAAGACCGACATGAGTGCGGGCGACGCGGAGCCACGGCGGCTCGGTATCGATCTCGACGTCGAGATCGTCATCGTCGGCGCGGGCCTTGCAGGGCTTACGACGGCCCTCGAAACGGCGCGTGCGGGCTACAGTGTCGTGGTGCTCGAGGCCAAACATATCGGGTGGGGTGCGTCGGGGCATCAGCTCGGCAGCGTACTGCCGGGCTACGATCTGCCGCTCGACGATCTGATCGCGCGGGTGGGCCTGCGCCATGCCGGCGAATTGTGGAAATTGTCGCAATCGGGCGGCGATTATATCCGCCGGATCGCGGCAGACGACGCGCTGCCGGCGCTTGCCACCAGCAGCGGCGCGCTGGAGGTCTTCACGACGGACGGCGGTGATCGGTTCGACCGCCGCTTGCAGGTGCTCGGAGAGGATTTCGGGATCGCGGCCGAAGGCTGGCCGGTCGAGCGGGTCCGCGACGTCCTGAAGACGCAGCGTTATTTTCAGGCCGTGCACTATCCCGACGCTTTGCAGCTCGACGCCAAAGCCTATCTGCAACGTTTGGCGACGTTGGCGCGGCAGGCCGGGGTGCGCATCTTCGAGGACACGCCGGTGATCGGGCTCGATGCGTCCGGCATCCGCAAGCGAATCGCGACGCCGCAAGCCAAGCTGCGGGCGGCCCATATCGTGCTCGCCGGCAATGTCACTCTCGGAGACGGATTTCCGCGCCTTGCCGCGACGTTGCTGCCGGTGTGGCGGCATGCCGCCGTCACCGTGCCGCTGGGCGACAAGCTACACGAGGTGATCGGCTTCAAGGGATCGGTGGTCGATTCGGACGGCATCGACCATTTTCGGATCGTCGACGGCGATCGGCTGATGTGGGTCGGCCCGGAAACGACATGGGATGCGCGCGCTCAGCGGTTCGCGGGACCGATCCGGCGGCGCATCCGCACGGTTTTCCCCGCGCTCGGCAAAGTTGCAATCCAGGAGACCTGGGGCGGCGCGGTCGGCCAGACCGTGCACCAGATGCCCCAGATCGGACAGATCCGAAAAGGTCTGTGGATCGCGAGCGGCTTCAGCCGACAGGGGTTTGCGACCTCTGCGATGGCCGGGCAGGTGGTGGCGCGCGGCATCGAGGTCAACGACGATCGTTGGAAGCTGTTTTCGCCGTTCGAACTCGTCTGGGCGGGGGGCACGACCGGCCGGATCGCCGGGCAGGCGCTCGGCATCTGGACCCGCGGTCGGGCGTCGGCGGCCGGCGCGCTATCACGCTACGGCGAGGGTGCCAAGGTGCGGCAGATCAAGCGCGAAGGGCGGCGCGCCGCCGCCAACCGCGAGATCGCCAGGCGTGTGGAACTTTCAAAAGAAAGTGAGCGCCGCGACAAGGGTCCGGTGTAACTTATCGGGCAATCGCCCGTAACTGATATTAATAACTTAGTCGCCGGGAGGCACACCATGTTCGATCGTCGCATTCTCCTCACCTCCGCCGCCGGCATCGGCGTCTTGGCTGCACTGCGTTGGCTCGGGTTCTCAGACGCGACTGCGGCCACCGACAAGGCCGCTGTGAAGTTCGAAGTCGAAAAGTCCGATGCCGAATGGAAGAAGCAGCTCACCCCCGAGCAGTATTCCATTTTGCGCAAGGAAGGCACCGAGCGGCCGAATGCCAGCCCGCTGAACGGCGAGAAGCGCAAGGGCACGTTCGCTTGCGCCGGCTGTGACCTCCCGCTATTCGCGTCCGAGACCAAGTTCGAGAGCGGCACCGGCTGGCCGAGTTTCTACCAGCCGTTGGAAAACGCGGTCGGCGAGAGCAAGGATTCGACTTTCGGCATGACCCGCACCGAAGTGCATTGCCGCCGTTGCGGCGGTCATCTCGGGCACGTCTTCAACGATGGCCCGAAGCCGACCGGCCTTCGCTACTGCATGAACGGCTTTGCGATGACGTTCAAACCGGCGTCGTCGTCGGCGAGTTAAACTCAGCGAGCGTCCTTGCGATGAGCTCACGTTTTTGATCTTTCAGAAACGATGGCGACGAAGCAATCCAGTGTTCTGTTTAATTAAAAACTGGATTGCTTCGCTTAAATAAATCCGGCACGGGCTGGCTTGTTTCCCCGCGCAACGGCACCTCTTGAGACCTCTCGTAATTGACCATCTGCCCCGGCAAAAGCTGCCGCACCCGGCAAATCCGCACCGGCATCGGCGTCGGCGGCAATTCAAGAAACCCCTGTAAATCAATCGTTTTTGTGTTTGGCACGGCGCTTGCGAGACAAGCGCCGGATGTGGCTGTGGCGTGAGATGCGCCGATCGGGCCGCGTGATGCCGAGCTGGAGACGATTGTCATGGGTATCTTCGACGCGCTGAATACTTCGGTCGGCGGTTTGCAGGCGCAGTCGTTCGCGCTGCAGAACATTTCCGGCAACATCGCCAACGCACAGACCACCGGCTTCAAGGGGGTCGGCACCAGTTTCGTCGATCTGCTGGCCGATTCCAGTTCGCCAAGCCGGCAGGTTGCCGGCGGCGTCACGGCCTATTCGCAGGCGACGATCTCGACGCAGGGAACGATCGCGGCGACGACGGTTGCGACCAACATGGGCATCAACGGCGACGGGTTCTTCTCGGTGCAGCGCCAGAGCGGTCGCGTCGACAACGCACCCACATTCAGCGGGGCTACGAACTATACCCGCCGCGGCGATTTCCAGGTCAACGCGGACGGCAATCTCGTCAACGGCGCCGGCTATTATCTGATGGGCACCCCGGTGGACGCCAAAACCGGCAACCCGCTCGGCAGCGTGCCGCAGGTGTTGCAGTTCAAAAACAACTTCGTGCCGGCGCAGACCACGTCGACGATTTCCTACGCCGCCAACCTGCCGGCGACGCCGAACACCAACGCCAAAGCGTCGGCGACCCCCGGCACCATCACGGCCGCAGGCGGCCTCAATCCGGCCGATTTTTCGAGCACCTCCGATCCGCGCGTGAGCGGCACCGGCAAGGTGATCGGCAACGACGTCGATACGTTTCAAAAGCAGTCGGTCAG
>JANMAN010000491.1:0-7107 GCA_031359885.1 Tardiphaga sp.
GCGGACCAAGCGTGGCGAAATCCTGTCGCGGTTTTCGATCGATATGTCCGCGGTGGAGGGCTCGATCAAAACGTTCGCCAACAGCGCGTTGTTGCCGTTCCTCGAATTGATCGCCGGCATTCTCTTGATGCTGTGGCTGAATTGGCAACTTGCAGCCGTGGCGTTGTTGATTTTCCCGATCACGTTAATCGGTCCGCGCATCCTGACGCCGAAAGCGGTGCAGGCCAATTACGAGCAAAAGCAAAACGAGTCCACGCTGCTCGGAATGGTGCAGGAAAACGTCGCGGCGCAAGCGGTCGTGAAAGCGTTCAGCCTGCAACGTCGCACCATGGGCTGGTTCTTGCTGCGCAACCACGACACGCGGCGCAAGATCGCCGATGCCACGTTCCTATCCACGATGGTCGAGCGCACCGTGACCATCTCGGTGCTGTTGTTGCATCTCGTCGTGCTGGCGATCGGTGCGTATCTCGCCACCAAGGGCCAGATCACGGTGGGCACCTTCGTGACCTTCGAGAGCGCGTTTTGGGAGGTGTCCTACAACATCGCGCACATGATGCATTTCATTCCGGTGTCGATCCAGTCGGCCGCGGCCGTTCGTCATATCCAGGAATTGCTGGACGAGCCGGCCCCGCCGACGGACAAGCCCGGCGCGCCGAAGTTGCCCCGCATCACCAACGACATCACCTTCGATCGCGTCACCTTCAAATATGATGGCGCGTCCGCGCCCGTCCTCGACAATCTCAGCTTGAAGCTGGGTGTCGGCAAGTCGATCGCGATCGTCGGCCCGTCCGGTTCGGGCAAGAGCACGCTGCTCAATTTGATCTTGCGGCTTTACGTGCCGGACGAAGGACGACTGACGATCGACGGTGTCGATATTCGCAAAGTGACGCGCGAGTCGTTGCGCTCCAGCATGGCCGTGGTGTTTCAGGAGAACATGTTGTTCAACATGTCGATCCGCGAAAACATCCGGCTCGGCAAGGAGAACGCGACCGACGACGAGGTCGAAGAGGCCGCGAAGAAGGCCGAGATCCATCGTTACATCATGAGCCTGCCGCAGCGGTACGACACGCCGGTCGGCGAGCGCGGCGACACGCTGTCCGGCGGACAACGTCAGCGCATCGCGATCGCGCGCGCCATCGTGCGCAATCCGTCGGTGCTGTTGCTCGACGAGGCGACGTCGGCGCTCGACCAGACGACGGAGGCGGCGATCAACAAGACGCTGCTGAAGCTCGCCAAGGGCTGCACGATGATCTTCTCGACGCATCGGCTGACGTCGGTCGTCGAGATGGACGAGATCATCGTCATCTCCGGGGGCAGGGCGATCGAACGGGGCTCGCACACCGAATTGCTGGCACTCGGCGGCACCTATCGCAAGCTATGGGACGATCAAGGACGCACGCCGCCTGCAGCCGACGATATCGACGACGATGATGATGATGACGATGACGACGAGGATTAACCCTACCTCGACCTGCGACAACGCGGACGCAGACATCGCTTAAATGTTCAGATTATTTTAACGACGCTTGCGTTTGGCGGAGCGTCAACGGCGATTGGTGTCGTCGCCCTGCGCTTGCGATGCTAGTATTTGAAGCGCGGGTGTAGCTCGATGGACGAGCACCAGTTTCCAAACTGGAGGCGAAGGTTCGATCCCTTCCATCCGCTCCAATCTCGCCGCCTTATTAGGCCGCGACGCGCTCGATCTTGTTCTTGAACAAAGCGAGCGGGATCAGTTTGTCGCGCAGCGCCTTTTCCTGCATTTTGCAAACGCACATCGGCTCGCCTTTGATGGTCGTGCACAAACAGGGCGAGCCATAGGCGAAACGGATCAGCGTATCGATGTCGCCGGCTGCGATCGCCTGTTCGACTTGATCGTCATAGGTCATTGCGGGCACTCGTTGTCATCGCGTGATGAGCGCTATCTAGCAACGATCTGCGAAACGACAAACCCGAAATTTTACGCCGCGCGGCCGTGATGCGCGGCGGCGGCATCGTCGGCATCATGGACGACGGGATCGGCTTTTCCCGTCGTGCGCAGTTTGCGCAGGGTGCCCTGTGCCAGTCGCACGCCGAAGCGGCCAAGGCGGCGCGTCATCCAGCTCATGCCCGGGTCGATCGACAGCGATTTCAAGTGATAGGCTTTGTCGAGCGACCATGCATCGCAGGCCGTTTTCACCGGGTCGTCGTAGAACGCCGAAATTTTAGCGACATCCATGCCGTCGGTTGCGAGCCATTGCGGAATGTGGACGTTGCAGAGCTGCGTGACGTCGGTGAACACCTTGTCGGTGCCGGTGCCGGCGGCGGGGCAGGAGGTGCCGAACGCGTCGCCGACCAGCACGATCCCGGCTTGGCGATGGCCGCTCGACACATAAAGGTCGGCCGGGCGCACGCGCACCGGGCCGTCCATCGCAAAGTCTCCGGTGAAGCGCGCAAGCCCTGGTATCAAAGCGTTCAAAGTCGCTTCCGGCGCGGTGCGCATCTGGCGCAGCCAGGGATCGTCGACGTCGCGATACACCATCAGGTTGGCGCGCATCTTGTCGCCGATCGGAAACAGCGTGAGATAGCCGAGCCGATCGCTGGCGCGAAACGTCCACCACGTCAGTGCCGGGAAATCGAAAGCCGGGCGTCCGACCGGCACGATATCGAAGCCGATGGTGATCGAATGGCTCGGGCTGATGATGGTGCGTTCGATGCCGAGCAGATGCCGCAGGCCGATATTCAAACCGTTCGCGAGCACCACCAGTCGTGGTGACAATTCCGTGCCGTCTGCGAGCGTCACCTTTTGCCTGTCATCGCTGGTGGCGATACCGGTCGCCTTGGTGGTGTGCCGCGTCACGGTGGCGGGAATCTGCGCGCGCATGCTGTTGACCAGCGTCTCGTAGCGGATGCCGTGCTGGTCGCTGGGCTTGCGGTCGACAAGGCAGCCGAAGCGGACTTCCCAGACTTCGCTGTCGAGGGTGGTCGCGGCCAGCGTGGTTTCGGCAAGGCCCGTCTTGCGCAGCAGCGCCATTTGGGTGCCGCCGATTTTTTCGCATCTGAAGTCGGCCGGGTAGGCGACATGGGGGTCGATTAATGCCGTGCTGACGCCTGCACGGCCCAGCATTGCCGCCGCGGTCGATCCGGCGAGCCCGCCGCCGACGATTGCAACATCCACATAACGCATGACCGGTCCTTCTTTGGCGCGACAAGAATTGCGCCAAATATCCAAATAAAGCCTGAAAGGGAGCCGGTAAATCGGCCCCTAATGCCTGTTTACAATTTAACAGAAACGCAACGTGGACCGGCGCAGAGTGAGATCGCGCGTGGCACCAAGGCCCTCTCGACATGATTTCAGTTCGTATATCCGCACCAGGCGATTTGAAGGCGCCGGAATGGGATGACCTCACCCAGCGGTCGTCCTCGAACGTGTTTATGGACCCCGCGGCGCTGAACGCCGCGCGGGAGACCGGGTATTCCAGAATTCACATCCTGACGGCGTGGGATCAGGACGGGACGGCCAAAAAGCTTGTCGGCGTTTGGGCGCTCCAGGTCCGCAAGGTCGCGTTCTTCTGGCCGACCCTGCTGGAATCACTGCCGTTCAACTACGCTTTCCTGTCCAGCCCGGTCGTGGATCCGGCCTTCATCGAATTGGTGATCCCGGCGTTCTTTGCGACGGTCAAACGGACGCGGTCGTTACCGAACGTCATCAGCATGAAAGACCTCGACGGGGAATCGCCGAGCTATCCCGCGATTCTGCGAAGTCTGGCGGCACAGGGCGCGGCAGGATTGAAGCTCTCGGAAAGCGCGCGCCCGATCGTGACCCGCGACTTCGGCGTTAAGAAATCGGGCTCCACCCGCAAGAAGCTGCGCCAAGACTGGAACCGGCTGTCGGCATTGGGCGAAGTGGACATCGTCAATGCGCGCGGGCCGGAGGACGTGGCCTCGGCCTTCGAGGCGTTCTTGGCGCTCGAAGCCAAAAGCTGGAAAGGCGCGGAAGGCACGGCTTTGTTGTGCGACAGCGCTGATGCCGCGTTCGTTCGGCGGCTGAGTTCGGCCTTGGCGACCGATCGGCACGCCTCGGTCGCACTGCTGCGCTTGAACGGTCAACCCATCGCAGCCCAGGTTCTGATGTATTGCGGATCGACGGCATATACCTGGAAGACCTCTTACGACGCTGATTATGCACGGTTTTCGCCAGGCGCCCTCCTGATCGACAAGGTGACGGAGGAGCTTTTCGCGACGCCGGGGATCGACACGATCGACTCCTGTTCGGCCGAAGGCTCATTCATGGCGCAGCTCTGGTCGGGGCGGCGGACGATGGTCGATCTGCTGGTCGATGTCGGCGGCCGCCACTCGCTTCTGTTCCGGCTCGAGAAGGCCAGGCAGTCCGGCTATCAATGGCTGCGCGGGTTTCGCAACGATCTACGCGATCATGCTGCGAATCGTCGGCGCAGGAAGTCGTCGGCACCAACGACAACCTCTCCTGATTCTGTTGCCGGCTGAATTCGCCACGCTAAGCCGCTGAAAATCCCGGAGCGGGTGACGCGGCAGGCGTCCGACGTCGCAGGTGCCATGAGACGCCAGCACCGGCCGGGGCCGTGGGGCACTCTGAAGGATCGCTCCTTTTAAGTCATACAGATCAGTGCTTTAATACGCATCGTCGTGTTATTGTTGTGATCTCGCATGTTCCGGAGCCAGGCGACGGACTTGTGGAATCTGCTGCATGTCAAAAGCGCTTCTGCCGTCGAGGTTTAACCTTGACTTGCCATGCACCCGATTATAAAACCCGCGCACTCAACGACAGGCGGTGAGCAACGCCCGTGTCGGAACGGACCACCCACCATTCATTTTCGGATGAACGTCCTTCGGGATGTTGGCGGGCACCACCCTCGACCTTTGTTGCTCAAACGCTGTCGATATAGCTAGGCAATGCCAGAACGAGAGTTCTTCTCTGGTTAGCGCTCCATACGGACGCGTTTTCACGAGACTGATTTCGGAAGCATGACCTCGGTGAAGGCAATTCGGCGCAAGCCGTATTGCAATAGTCGCGGTCCTCTGTGGCGTCGAGCGCTTTCCACCCAGCGATGGGCGGTTGGTGCGTTTTCGCTTTGTGCAAACGATCGTACTGCGATCGACGATGCATCGAGCGATTTGAGTGGGGCCGAGAGGTCCTGAACGAATTTGCGAAACCTCATTGGTTTCGAGCGAACTAAAAGGTGAAGGCGAAGATGCCGACGATCAACCAACTGATCGCTAAGCCGCGCGAAATTCAAAAGGCGCGCAAAAAGGTGCCGGCGCTGCAGCAGTCGCCGCAGAAGCGTGGCGTTTGCACGCGCGTTTACACGACTACCCCGAAGAAGCCGAACTCGGCGCTTCGTAAGGTTGCGAAGGTGCGTCTGACCAATGGCTTCGAAGTCATCGGTTACATCCCGGGCGAAGGCCATAACCTTCAAGAGCACTCCGTGGTCATGATCCGCGGCGGTCGCGTCAAGGATTTGCCCGGCGTGCGCTATCACATTCTCCGCGGCGTCCTCGATACGCAGGGCGTCAAGAACCGTAAGCAGCGCCGTTCGAAGTACGGCGCGAAGCGTCCGAAGTAAGCGGGAAACAGATAGATGTCGCGTCGCCATTCTGCTGAAAAGCGTGAAGTCAATCCGGACCCGAAGTTCGGAAACATCATCATCACGAAGTTCATGAATTCGATCATGTATGACGGCAAGAAGTCTGCCGCAGAAACGATCGTTTACGGTGCGCTGGGGATGATCGAAGCCAAGACCAAGCAGGGCCCTTTGCAGATTTTCGAGCAGGCCCTGGAAAACGTGATGCCGACGATCGAAGTTCGGTCGCGTCGCGTCGGCGGTGCCACCTATCAGGTGCCGGTCGAAGTGCGCACCGTTCGTCGCCAGGCATTGGGCATTCGCTGGCTCATCACGGCAGCCCGCGCACGCAACGAAAAGACGATGACCGAGCGGCTCTCCGCCGAACTGCTCGACGCATCGAACAACCGCGGCAACGCGGTGAAGAAGCGGGAAGACGTGCACAAGATGGCGGAAGCCAACCGTGCGTTCTCGCATTATCGCTGGTAACGACGAGCGCTTGAAACAGCGCTGTTAGCAGCGAAACGACTGAGATTTTAAGGAACAGCCAATGCCCCGCGTTCATGCCATTGAGGACTACCGTAACTTCGGTATCATGGCGCATATCGATGCCGGCAAGACCACGACCACCGAGCGCATCCTGTATTATACTGGCAAGAGCCACAAAATCGGCGAAGTGCACGAAGGTGCCGCGACGATGGATTGGATGGAGCAGGAGCAGGAGCGCGGCATCACGATCACGTCCGCCGCGACCACCGCGTTCTGGAACGGCAAGCGTCTGAATATTATCGACACTCCCGGCCACGTCGACTTCACCATCGAAGTCGAGCGTTCGCTGCGCGTGCTCGACGGCGCCGTCGTCGTTCTCGACGGCAACCAGGGTGTCGAACCGCAGACCGAGACCGTCTGGCGTCAAGGCGACAAGTATCGCGTTCCGCGGATCGTTTTCGCGAACAAGATGGATAAGACCGGCGCTGATTTCTACAAGTGCCTCCAGGACATCATCGATCGTCTCGGCGCGAAGCCGATCGCGATCCAGCTTCCGATCGGCGCCGAGAACAATTTCAAGGGCTTGATCGATCTCGTCCGCATGAAGGGCGTGATCTGGGAAGACGAAGCTCTCGGTGCGAACTTCAAAGACATCGATATTCCGGAAGACATGGTCGAGCAGGCCAAGGAATATCGCGAGAAGATGATCGAAGCCGCCGTCGAACTCGACGACGATGCGCTGACGAAGTTCTTGGACGGCATCGAGCCGGACGAAGCCACTTTGAAGCGCTTGATCCGTAAGGCTGTGTTGACCAGCGCCTTCTATCCCGTGCTGTGTGGCTCGGCCTTCAAGAACAAGGGCGTTCAGCCGTTGCTCGACGCCGTCGTCGATTACCTGCCGTCGCCTGTCGACGTTCCCGCCATCAAGGGCGTGGACGACGAAGGCAACGAGATCATCCGTCTGCCGAACGATAGCGAGCCGCTTGCTCTGCTCGCGTTCAAGATCATGGACGATCCGTTCGTCGGCACCATCACGTTCTGC
>JANMAN010000492.1:0-4627 GCA_031359885.1 Tardiphaga sp.
CAAAGGTTAGAGCGATGACTCTCATCGGCTGGATTCAAATTCTAATATTCTGCGCCATCGTCGTTGCAGCGGTGAAGCCCCTCGGTGGTTACATGACCTGCGTCTTCAACGGCGAGCGCACCTTCATGTTGCCGGCGCTGCGCCCGGTGGAGCAGGCGCTCTATCGCGTCGCCGGCGTCGATGACAAGCGTGAACAGCACTGGCTGACCTATACGGTCGCGATGTTGTTGTTCCATGTTGCGGGCTTCTTGGTTCTTTACGCATTGCTGCGGTTGCAAGCCGTGTTGCCGCTCAATCCCGCCGGCCAATCCGCCGTTGCGGAGGATTTGTCGTTCAATACAGCAATGTCGTTCGTCACGAACACGAACTGGCAGAACTACGGCGGCGAAAGCACGATGTCATATCTCGTGCAGATGCTCGGTTTGACCCATCAGAATTTTCTCTCAGCCGCGACCGGCATCGCGCTGGCGGTGGCGTTAATCCGCGGCTTCTCGCGTTCGTCCGTCAAGACGATCGGTAATTTCTGGGTCGATATGACCCGCGCGACGCTTTACGTGCTGCTGCCGCTCTGCGTGATCTACACGCTGTTTCTCGTCTCTCAAGGCATGCCGCAGACGCTCGGGCCATATGTCGAAGCGACGACACTCGAAGGCGCGAAGCAGACCATCGCGGTCGGGCCCGTGGCGTCGCAGGTCGCGATCAAGATGCTTGGCACCAATGGCGGCGGCTTCTTCAATGCCAACGCCGCGCACCCGTTCGAAAATCCTTCAGCGCTGGTCAATTTTATTCAGATGCTGTCGATCTTCCTGATCGGCGCGGCGCTGACCAACGTGTTCGGCCGCATGGTCGGTAACGAAAAGCAGGGCTGGGCGATTCTTGCTGTGATGGGCGTGCTGTTCGTCGTGGGCGTCGCCATCACCTATTGGGCCGAAGCCAACGGCACGACGGGCCTGCAGGCGCTAGGGCTCACCGGCGGTAACATGGAAGGCAAGGAAGTCCGCTTCGGCATCGTCGCCTCCGCGCTGTTCGCTGTCGTCACGACGGCGGCCTCCTGCGGCGCGGTCAACGCGATGCACGATTCATTTACGGCGATCGGCGGCATGATCCCGCTCATCAACATGCAACTCGGTGAGATCATCATCGGCGGCGTTGGCGCAGGTCTCTACGGTATGCTGCTGTTCGTCGTGCTGGCCATCTTCGTTGCCGGCTTGATGGTCGGCCGTACGCCGGAATATGTCGGCAAGAAGATCGAGGCGCGCGAAGTCAAAATGGCGATGCTCGCCATTCTGGTGCTGCCGTTGATGTATCTCGGTTGGACCGCGGTCGCGATCGTGCTGCCCTCGGCTGTCGCATCGATGGCCAATGCCGGGCCGCACGGTTTCACCGAGGTGCTCTATGCGTTTACCTCGGCCACCGGAAATAACGGCTCGGCGTTCGGCGGCCTGACCGGCAACACGTTCTTCTACAATCTGACGCTGGCGTCCTCGATGTTGGTGGGTCGCTTCTTCATGATCGTGCCGGCGATGGCGCTGGCCGGCGCGCTCGCCGCGAAGAAATCGATCCCGCCTTCGGCCGGCACGCTGCCGACCACCGGCGGCCTGTTCGTCGGCCTCGTCATCGGCGTGATCCTCATCATCGGCGGCCTCACGTTCTTTCCGGCGCTCGCGCTCGGTCCGATCGTCGAGCACCTCGCGATGAACTCCAATACTTTGTTCTGATCCTTCCGGAGTGACTGTCATGGACGCGCTGAAACTACAGACGCGGGCGCCGATGTCGGCAATGCTCGATGCCAAGATCGTGGTGCCTGCGATCGGCTCGGCTTTCGCCAAGCTCGATCCGCGCTTGATGATCAAGAACCCCGTGATGTTCGTGGTCGAGGTCGTGGCCGCACTGACGACGGTGATCTTCATCAAGAATGTCGTGTCGGGCGGGACGGAGCTGGGATTTACGTTCCAGATCATCCTGTGGCTGTGGTTCACGGTGCTGTTCGCGAACTTCGCCGAAGCGGTCGCAGAAGGTCGCGGCAAGGCGCAGGCGGAGTCGCTGAAGAAGACCCGCACCGACAGCCAGGCTAAACTCCTGAGCGGCGCGAGCCGTGACTTCAGGATGGTCTCCGGCACCAGCCTGAAGGTAGGTGATATCGTACTGGTGGAAGCCGGCGATACGATCCCGTCGGACGGCGAGGTGATCGAAGGTATTGCCTCGGTGAACGAGGCCGCCATCACCGGCGAGTCCGCGCCGGTGATCCGCGAATCCGGCGGGGACCGCTCGGCCGTGACCGGCGGCACGCAAGTGTTGTCGGACTGGATCAAGGTGCGCATCACGGCGGCACAAGGTTCGACGTTTATCGACCGCATGATCGCGTTGGTCGAAGGCGCGGAACGCAAGAAGACGCCGAACGAGATCGCGCTGAACATTTTGCTCGCTGGCCTTTCGATCATCTTCGTGTTCGCGACTGTGACGATCCCGAGCTATGCCGCCTATGCCGGCGGCTCGATCTCGGTCGTCGTGCTGGTCGCGCTTTTCGTGACGCTGATCCCGACCACGATCGGCTCGCTGCTGTCGGCCATCGGCATCGCCGGCATGGACCGTCTTGTGCGCTTTAATGTGCTGGCGATGTCCGGTCGCGCGGTGGAAGCTGCGGGCGACGTCGATACGCTTTTGCTCGACAAAACCGGCACCATCACGCTCGGCAACCGGCAAGCGACGGCGTTCCGTCCCGTGCGCGGTGTCACCGAGCAGGAACTCGCCGACGCTGCGCAACTTGCGTCGCTTGCCGACGAGACGCCGGAAGGCCGTTCGATCGTCGTGCTTGCGAAGGAGCAATACGGCATTCGCGGCCGCGACATGAACGAGCTCGGTGCGGCGTTCATTCCGTTCACCGCGCAGACCCGCATGAGCGGCATCGATGCGTCGGGGATGTCGGTGCGCAAGGGCGCTGTCGAGGCGATGCTGAATTACATCGGCGGCGATACCCGCACGATGGTTTCGTCAGGCAACGCGGCTCGCGTGCTTCAGTCGACTTTCTTGTCGGAGGCTGCGCGTGAAACCCAGCAGATTGCCGACGAAATTTCCAAAGCTGGCGGTACGCCGCTGGCCGTGGCGCGTGACGGCAAGCTGCTGGGCATCATCCACCTCAAAGACATCGTCAAGGGCGGCATCCGCGAACGCTTCGCCGAATTGCGCCGCATGGGCATCCGCACGGTGATGATCACCGGCGACAATCCGATGACGGCTGCGGCGATCGCAGCCGAAGCCGGCGTCGATGATTTCCTCGCGCAGGCCACACCTGAGGACAAGCTGCAACTCATCCGCGACGAACAGGCCAAGGGCAAGCTCGTGGCAATGTGCGGCGACGGCACCAACGATGCGCCGGCGCTCGCACAGGCCGATGTCGGCGTCGCCATGAACACCGGCACCCAAGCGGCGCGTGAGGCCGGCAACATGGTCGATCTGGACTCAAACCCGACCAAGCTGATCGAGGTGGTCGAGATCGGCAAGCAATTGCTGATGACGCGCGGCGCGCTGACGACATTCTCGATCGCCAACGACGTGGCGAAGTATTTCGCGATCATTCCCGCGATCTTCCTCGCCTTCTATCCGCAACTCGACGCGCTCAACATCATGCGACTGGCGAGTCCGCAAAGCGCGATCCTGTCGGCGATCATCTTCAACGCGGTCATCATCATCGCGCTGATCCCGCTGGCGTTGCGCGGCGTCGCCTATCGACCGATCGGCGCGGGCGCTTTGCTCCGCCGCAATCTACTGATCTATGGCGGCGGCGGCATCATCATTCCGTTCGTCGGCATCAAGGCGATCGACCTTCTCGTTGTCGCGCTGCATCTGGTTTGAGGACTACATCATGCTCAAAGAAATCCGCCCTGCGCTCGTGCTGCTTGTCGCGCTCGCACTCATCACAGGCCTCGCCTATCCGCTGGCGATGACCGGCATCGCCGGGGTCATTTTCCCAGTTCAGGCGGAAGGCAGCCTCGTTACCCGCAATGGCGCGGTGGTCGGCTCGGCGCTGATCGGCCAGGTGTTCGCCGACGATAAATACTTCCATGGGCGTCCGTCGGCGACGCTTGCGCCCGATCCGGCCGATTCCACCAAGACGATCTCGGCACCCTATAACGCGGCCAATTCCGGGGGCTCCAACCTCGGCCCCACCAGCAAGGCGCTGAACGATCGCATCAAGGAGGATGTCGAAAAGTTGAAGGCCGAAAATCCGGCTGCGTCCGTGCCGGTCGATCTGGTGACGACCTCGGGTTCGGGTCTCGATCCCGACGTGTCGCCCGAGGCAGCGCTGTTTCAGGTCGCACGTGTTGCCAAGGCACGTAATTTGCCCGAATTACGAATACGCGATCTTGTCACGCAGCAGACCAAGGGTCGTCTCGCGGGCTTGCTGGGGGAGCCGCGTGTCAACGTGTTGGCGCTGAACCTCGCGCTCGACGAGATCGGCAAATAGCGCCGCTAGGCGGCGCGTTGGGAGACAAGTATGATGCGGCATGCCTGACGCCCGCCACGCGACTGACCGACGACCTTCGCCCGAGGCGCTGCTGGAGTCCGCGCGGCGGGACGACGCGACGCAAGGACGGCTGAAGATATTCGTCGGTGCCGCACCTGGCGT
>JANMAN010000577.1:0-7006 GCA_031359885.1 Tardiphaga sp.
TCCGCGCCCGCAGGTGATGCGTCTGACAGACGCCGCGGCGACGCGTATTCAGGAACTGACGCAGCGCGCGGACAGCGAAATCGTCGGCCTGCGCGTCGGAATCAAGAACGGCGGCTGCGCCGGCCAGTCCTATACGGTCGAGTACGCGCACGACATTCGCGCCAGCGACGAAGTGGTGCAGGACAAAGGCGTGAAGATCCTGGTCGAGCCGAAGGCGGTGTTGTTCTTGCTCGGTACCGAGATGGACTACAAAGCCGACAAGATGCAGGCGCAGTTCGTGTTCAACAACCCGAATCAGATTTCCGCCTGCGGCTGCGGCGAGTCCGTGCAGCTCACGCCCGCGACGATGGATAGCTAGGGCGATTCTCGTGGCATGATCCGACATCCTGGCCGGGCCAGGTTTGAGGATCGGATCATGGACCGAGACTTTCTTATCGAATTGTTTGCGCCGTTCGGCACGATCGACATCCGTCGGATGTTCGGCGGGTTGAGCCTGTCAGTCGACGGCCTGACGTTCGCGCTCGTGTTGCGCGACACGCTTTATTTGAAAGCCGACTCGGAAACCATTCCATGGTTCGAGTTGGAAGGCAGCGCGCCGTTTCAATACGACGCGAAAGGTCGGACGCGGGTCATGACGTCCTACTGGCGCATGCCGGAGCGGCTTTACGACGATCCCGATGAGACGGCGGATTGGGCGCGCGCATCGCTCGAGGTCGCACGGCGCGCAGCCGCGGTGAAGATTGCGAAAAAGCGGAAGCCGATTCGGAAGGTCTGAGGTGCGTCATGCACTGACTCACCTCTCCCCGCTTGCGGAGAGAGGTCGGCATTATCGCGCGGAGCGCGATGATGCCGGGTGAGGGGGCGTCTCGTTCGACAAGAGCCCCTCATCCCGACCTTCTCCCCGTAAAGAACGGGGAGAAGGAGCGCGCTGCCGTCGTTACGGCACCGTGCAGATACTCATTCCGTCACGCCACCTTCGCCGAGATGTCCGCCAGATATTCCGGATCGGTTTCGCCGATGACGCGGTTGCGGCCGGCGCGCTTGGCGCCGAACAAACAACCGTCCGCGCGCTCGATCAGCGAATACATGTCGTCGCCGGCGCGCAGCATCGACACTCCGATCGAGATCGTGATGCGCCCGAGAACCTCGCCGGTGGATTTCTTCTTCAACTCGCGCAGCATGACAGCGCGGCGGATGTTGTCGGCGACGGTGAGCGCCTGACGCAGCGCGGTGTTCGGCAGCACGACCGCAAACTCCTCGCCGCCGTAACGCGCCGTCGTGTCCTGACCTTTGATCGATTGCTTCAGCGAGACGCCGACGAGACGCAGCACCTGATCGCCGGTGAGGTGGCCGTAATTGTCGTTGAAGGATTTGAAGTGATCGATATCGAGCATCAGCAACGATAAGGGTTCGCCGCTTTGCGACGCATGCGTGACAGCCAGATCGATCGCGCGATCGAAAAATTTTCGGTTCGACAGGCCGGTCAGGGGGTCGGTCAGGCTCTCGGCGCGGATGGCTTCGAGATCGTGCTGAAGGCTCGTGATTTCCTGTTTGGAATTGTTCAGGCGTTCCTTGAGCGCCTGGTTGGTGTCCTGCATCGTGTGCGTGGACTGCACCAGCATTTCGACGATGGACTTGATATGATCGCGGTCGGGTCCGCTCGAGACGAGATTGTTGCTGGCGCCCTTGAGGCTATCGCTGAAGCTGGAGTTCATTCCGAGCGCTTCGGAAATCACCGTCATGACGTCGCTGATTTCGTTGATGACGCGCGCGCCGACCTGATCGATCCGATCCGAGGCGCGGATATGAGACAGATAAGTCCCGTAAATCTGTTCGAGGTCCGCTTCGGTCAACACGCCGGTCCGCGCGAGCGTCTCGTTGATCACCTTGTTCAAAGCGGCGTTGTAACCGGCAGCGTAGACGTACCAGATCTCATAATTGCGCGGGATCGCCGAATGCTTGAGTGATTTGATCTGGTTCAGCGCCGCTTCGGCGAAAAAAAGCGTGCGTTCTGTCTCAAGCTCATAACCGGCCACGGTCCGCTCCCATCTCATGGTCGAACCGGCACGTCCTTGTGCAGCGCGAACCCGATGGAACCCTAGCCAGATACCGTGAATAGTCGGTAAATAATCGCGGGGATACTCACGTCAGAAAAATACTCGTCAGACGCGAGCGCGTACCGGCCGGAGCAGGAATGCAGGGAGATGCGAATGATCGGCGGGCTCCGAATCGCGCTCGCGAGACGGGGGCTTCGGCGACTGGGCGCGGCCGATCGACGGCGGCTGCGACGCTGCGGCGGCCGCTGGCCTTGGAGCGGGTGATGGCTGGCGAGCCGGTGCGGGTTGGCGGGGCTGTGCCGGCCGCGGAGCAGGGGCTGCGTCCACGGACGGCTGAGCGGCAGCGACCGGTGCCGCGAAAGGCGTCGTCGAAGCCGAAGGCTCGCGCAATTCGTGGCCGGGCGGCGGACCGCGACCGTTGCGGCCTCGACCGCTCTCGCGGCGCGGCTTGCGGGCGTCGCGACCTTCACGGCTGCGCGATGAGCCCTCGCGGCGCGGTGCGTCGCCGTCTTCGCTTGCCTCAGGCACGGCGTAGGACGATTCCGCCTTCGGGATCGGCTGGCCGATCAGTTTTTCGATCGCGAGAATCGATTTGCCGTCCGACGGGCCGACCAGCGAGATCGCGGTGCCGAGGCGGCCTGCGCGGCCGGTGCGGCCGATGCGGTGGACATAATCGTCCGGGTGGTGCGGCACGTCGAAATTGATGACGTGGCTGACTTCGGGAATATCGAGGCCGCGCGCGGCGACGTCGGACGCGACTAGGAGAGGCAGTTCGCCCCTGCGGAACTGATCGAGCGAGGCGGTGCGGGCGGATTGCTCCATGTCGCCATGCAGGCAGCAGACGCTGAAGCCATGCTTCTGTAGCGATTTATGAAGGACCGCGACTTCGCGTTTGCGGTTGCAGAAGATGATCGCGTTTTTGAGATCGACCGCATCGCGCAACAGCGCCCGCAACGTCTCGCGCTTGTCATGGGCTTCGCGCCCGGTCGGCACCTGAGATTGGGTCACGGTGACTGCCGTCGAGGCCGGCTTGGAGACTTCGATGCGCTCGGGATTGTGCAGGAAGGTATCGGTGATGCGGCGGATTTCGGTCGGCATCGTCGCCGTGAAAAACAATGTCTGACGGGTGAAGGGGACCAGCTTGCAGATGCGTTCGATGTCCGGGATGAAGCCCATGTCGAGCATACGGTCGGCTTCGTCGATCACCAGCAGTTCCACGCCGGTCAGCAACAATCCACCGCGCTCGGTATGGTCGAGCAGGCGGCCCGGTGTCGCGATCAGGACATCGACGCCACGGGTGAGCTTGACGTCCTGGTCGCCGAACGAGACGCCGCCGATCAGCAGCGCGACATTCAGCTTCTGGCCGACGCCGTATTTATCGAATTGCTCTTTGACTTGCGCCGCGAGTTCGCGGGTCGGCTCCAAAATCAGCGTGCGTGGCATGCGCGCCCGCGCGCGGCCCTTTTCGAGCAACGTCAGCATCGGAAGCACGAAGGCCGCCGTCTTGCCGGTGCCGGTCTGGGCGATGCCGAGCACGTCCTTCCGGGCGAGAACGTGCGGGATGGCTTGCGCCTGAATGGGGGTAGGGGTGGTGTAGCCGGTCGCCGCGACGGCGGCGAGCACCTTGTCGGACAAACCGAGATTGGAAAAAGACATTGAGCCTCTGGTATGAGCCGATCCTGCCGGATATCTCCGCAGACCGTGCCCTGATCGAAACCGCCGCTTGGATTCACGGAATAGACTGTCACGCTCAACCCCGGAACGGCACGCAGGTTTTGCTAAACGCAAACCCTGCTCGGAGATCGGATGACGCGAACAGGCGGCTTATTCGAGATATCGCGCTTCGATACCGGCCGCTTTGACCGGAACATAGGCGGGAAATGTGTAAAGTCAATGGATCGGCGATGACAGATGGGCAAAAGCTTAATGTTTCCGGGCCGCTGCGCGCAAAAGGGGCTCCGTGCGATCGACCAGGCTGTTGATCCCACGGTCGATGGCGAGCATTCTGTTGCATCGCGGCTTTGCGCCAGAATCAGGTTCGGAATGGAAGTCTGAAGATGAGGAGACCTGTCGTCGGCGTGATCGGCAACGCCGCCCTCTATGAAGACCGCTACGCGGTCCAGATGGTCGGCGAGCGCAATCTGCGCGCCGTGGCCGACGTCGCCGGCGCACTGCCGCTGATGTTCGGCGGATCTCCTGACGTAACCGACATCGGCGGACTGCTGGATGTGGTCGACGGCGTGCTGCTGACCGGCGCGCGCGCCAATGTGCATCCGACCTATTTCAAGATCGAGGCCGATCCGCGCTACGAGCCCTACGACAACAACCGCGACGCGCTGGCGCTCGCGCTCTGCGAGGCCTGCGTCGCGCGTGGCATTCCCATTTTTGGAATCTGTCGTGGCCTCCAGGAAATGAATGTGGCCTTCGGCGGGTCGCTGCATCCCGAAATTCGCGATCTGCCCGGCCGGATGAATCACCGGATGCCGCGGCTGGAAACGGGCGAAATTCATCCCGACGTCTCGGTCGTGTTCGCCGACCGCCACGACGTCAACCTCACGCCGGGCGGCGCATTCGCGCAGTTGCTCGGCCGCGAGACGATCCGGGTGAACTCGCTACACGGGCAGGGGATCGAGGAGCCCGGCGCGCGGGTCGTGATCGAAGGCGTGGCGGAAGACGGCACGGTCGAGGCGATCCGGATTGCCGATGCGCCGGGTTTTGCGCTCGGGGTGCAGTGGCACGCCGAATACGATCCGCAGAGCAACCCGATCAACCGCGCGCTGTTCGAGGCCTTCGGGGCCGCGTTACAGACGCGCCGGCGGGCGGCGTGACGCTCTCGCGGCGTACACTGTGAGTCGTGTCTATCCGTTGCTGGCCAGTGTGTTGCTGATACGCGTGACGATGCCGTCCCACTGGCGCTTTTCGCCGGCCGGATAATTGATGAGAATGCAATTCATGAAGCGGCCGGCGGCGTTGCAGCGGTTGTACCAGATCTTGCCGTCGCGGACGCTGGACACGGCAAAGAACCGCGGCGTGACTTTCCGATAAATGATATCGCGCGGCGGTCGCTGTTTGGCCAGAAACGTTGCCGGCGTCTCGGACGCTTCGTTCGGAAACGACTGCACTGTCAGGTTCGCCCGCCCGTCCGCGGTGGTTCGACGGCGGCCGAAACCCGGCTTGGCCGCGCCGGCATCCTGGCTGAAAACCCCGAGCGGGATATCGACGGCCGCACCGGACTGCGGAACGACGTAGCGCCGCCAACCGCTATCCTGCGCCAACGCCGTTGTGGCACTCAACGAGGTCAACAGCGCCGCCGCGTAAAGATATCGGATGTTCATGTTCACGCCTCCGCCGCTGATCGGCTGCACAATAATGGCGGCCGGCGGCGATGCGTTCCGCGTGTCGGATCGCAGGCTCGGAAATTTCGTCAGCGGCGCGTGAAGGCGATCGTAAACAGCCCGACGAGCGCCAGACAGGCACCGTAATAGACCCATTTGGTTTGGCTGATCATAAAGCTCGATCGGGGATAGGGGAAATAGCCCGACCCTTGCGCGATCCAGACGAGACCGATCAGCGCCGTCAAAATGCCAAGGATGAGAAGCGGTGTTTTCATATCGGGATTACGCGGGAAAACGGGACGGGTTTCAAGGGCCGGACCGGCGGCGGGCGGCGTGTCGCACACTGACAACAACGATTTCGTCGATCTCGTGCTGGTAAAAAATCAAATAGGGATAGGGCGTCGCGACAAGTCTGCGCAGGGCCGGGATCGCCGTCAACTGCCCGCTTTTCGGGAATTGCAGGAGCAGTTTCGTGATGGCTTGAATACGGGCCTGAACCCGCAATGCGCCTTGTGGAGATCGCGCTTCGATATCGGCTAAAATTCCGTCAAGTTCGGCAATGGCTTTCTGTGTATAGCGAAGCTTCACAGTCCGTATTTTGACCAAACGGCTCGTACCTGCTCGTCGGATGCAAACTCACGATTTTTTGCCTGCTCCAAAGATAGTGCAAGCGAGTCGATCTCATCGGGCGTCAACTGCACGATAGGCTGATCGCTTCCGGCCATCAGCAATACCATGCGGGCGATATCGTCCTGCATCTCGCTTGGAAGCGCGCGTGCGGTCTCAACTGCTTGTTCAAGGAGATCTGTCATGGAACCATTATGCATGACTTCGCCGTCACGAAAAACAAAACTTCGGCACCGGGCATGACCCTGACGGATGCATCCGGCGGACGCGGCGTAGCACGCATCAGATAGCGCGTACGACGATCGCGACCGGCGCGATGAGGCCCTGCTGCAACGCGCCCATGACGTTGACCAGGCGTTGCTGCGTGGCCGGGCCCATCAGCAAATGAAGACCGAGCGGCGGCGCGCCGTCTTTTGCGGCGGTCTCGCGCATCTCGCGACCAAGCCGAAGCGCAAGGGCGCTGCGGTCGTGCTGTTGGACGATTTCGAATCCTGCGGCTTGCAACAGATCGCGATAGGTCTGCGTCGTCTTGACGAAGCTGGTCTCGATCGTATCGGCCCAAGGCATCGGATACGGCAAAACAGCATCGGACGTTTTCATGATGTCGTAGATGGCAAACAGTCCGCCCGCGCGCAGAACGCGTCGCGCCTCGGCGAATACGCCAGCTTTGTCCTGAATGTTCATGCCGACATGGATCATGGTCGCAACGTCGAATGCATCCTCGCCAAACGGCAACGCCAGCGCGCTCGCCTGCTCGAATGCGATTGTGTCGGCCAGTCCGCATCGGCGGGTCAGCGCGGTGGCGACGTCGACATAGTCCTGTGTGAGATCGATGCCCGTGACCTTGCAGCCGAAGGTCTCGGCGAAATACCGCGCGGGCCCGCCGATGCCCGACCCAAAATCGAGAATATGCTGGTCGTTGCGTAGGCCGAGATCGCGCGCCAATTCAACGGTTGCCGGCCGCCAGCCGAGATGAAACTCGTCGGC
>JANMAN010000584.1:0-2260 GCA_031359885.1 Tardiphaga sp.
CCGCCAGCGCCCCGGCACCACGGCGGGGGCCAGAGGAACCGCAGTCGGATCGGGCTGGTAGGTTTCGCTCGTCATGGCGCTAGCCAAACCGCGTCTCGCTCCGAATTGCAAGATGGGGTTTTCCTGCTCATCCCTCCCCGCAGTTGCGGTGGAGAGGGACAACTCACCTCAGCTCTTCGGCAGCGGCACCTGATCGTCGATCAACGCATCGACGGTCGCCTTCACATCGACGCTTGCGGCGATCACGCCGGCCTGTTGCAAGGCCAGGCCCGCGGCCAAGATCGACTCGCGCTGCGGCGCGCCGATCCGGCTGTGCGTTAGCTCGGTGCGCTCCTTGAGCTGCTTGTCGACGACCGGCTCCGGCAGCTTGGTGACGCCGATGAACGCCTTCTTCAGGCCGTCGTAATCCGACAACGACGCCTTGCGCGCGTCTTCATAGACCGCCAGGACGCGACGAACGATCTCCGGATTGTCCATCAGGAACTGCTCGCGCACATTGAGGATACCCCAAGTGTTGGCGTCGGGCTTACGGAAGAACAGCTTCGCGCCATCCTCGACCTCGGCCTGCGCCATCATCGGATCGAGCCCGGCCCACGCATCGACATCGCCGCGGATCAGAGCGGTCTTGCCGTCCGCATGCTGCAACAGCACCGGCGTGATGTCCTTTTCGGTCAGACCCGCATCGAGCAGCGACCGCACCAGGAAGATATGCGGATCGGTGCCACGCGTCACCGCGACGCGCTTGCCCTTGAGGTCCTTAACCGACGCGATCTTCGAGTCCTTGCCCGTCACGAGCGCGGTCCATTCCGGCCGCGAATAAACGTAGATCGACTTGATCGGATTGCCGTTGATCTTAGCGACCAGCGCGGCGGAGCCGGCGGTCGAGCCGAAATCGATCGAGCCGGCGTTCAGGAACTCGAGTGCCTTGTTGGACCCCGCTGACTGTACCCAAACGATCTTGATATTGTCTTTGGCGAACTCCTTCTCCAACAGGCCGTTCTGCTTGAGGATGATCGACACCGGGTTGTAGGTCGCCCAATCGAGACGGATTTCCTTCACTGCGTCGGCGGCGAAGGCGCACGACGGCAACAGGGCCGCAGCCGCAACGAGGGACGCGAAGGCGCGTCGTGTCAGTCCGAACATGGATCGTCTCCGGTATGGATGAAAAATGCATCGGCCTTGGTTGTGCCGGACATCGCAAAAGGTGTCGCAATTTCGGGGCGATCAGCTTGCGCGTCAACGGGAAAGATCGTCCGATAAATAAGCTGACGGGAGCACCGTCTTCCTGAAACAAGACCGTGGACAGATCGAACGTCCTGCAAACCCCTTTTAGACCTACGTGCGAGACTATTCAGCCGCGCCGTTCCGCATTAAAGGCATATGACGCGAAGCCGAACCGAATCCGGCAAGACGGGAGATGCGCCGTGAACATGATGGACAAATCCTTGACCGGGAAAACCTTCGAGGCCGGCGTCGTGGCGTCGAGCGTCTATGCCAACGGCCGCCGCATCGCAAACATTCCGACCGAGGAAGCCGGCGCCTGGGCAAAGAAAAAAGGCCACGTCGTCTGGATCGGCCTTTTGGAACCGAGCGCCGAACTGCTCGAAAAAATCCGCGTCCAGTTCGATCTCCATCCGCTCGCGATCGAGGACGCCGCCAAGGCGCATCAACATCCGAAGGTCGAGCAGTATGGCGATGCGCTGTTCGTCGTCGCGCGCACGGCGCAGATGAAGGACAGTGCGATCGCATTCGGCGAGACGCACATCTTCGTCGGCCGCGGCTACGTCGTCTCCGTCCGCCACGGCGCATCGACATCCTATGCGGCGGTGCGGGAACGCTGCGAGTCCTGCCCCACGGTCCTGACGCACGGCGAGGACTACATCCTTTATGCGATCCTCGATTTCATCGTGGACAATTACAGGCCGGTCATCGAGACGATCCAGGCCGAGGTCGACCACATCGAAGACGGTGTGCTCAGGCGCTCGCTGCATCACGCCGAGTTCGAGCGGCTCTATAAGTTGCGCCGCGATCTGTTGAAACTGCGCCGCGCGGTCGGTCCCTTGGTCGATGTCTGCAAGCGGCTCGAACACACCGAGGCGCTGACCATCGACAACACGATGAAGCCGCTGTTTCGCGACGTGCTCGATCACGTCAAGCGCGCAGAAGAAGACATCGATTCATTGCGCGAGGTGCTGGCCTTCGCCTTCGAGGCCCGGCTGATGACGGGCCAGGCCGAGCAGACCGAAATTACCCGCAGGCT
>JANMAN010000598.1:0-4383 GCA_031359885.1 Tardiphaga sp.
CAAAGGCATCCGGTCGTTGCCGAAATACATGTCAGTCTTGTCGATATAGATCGTCGGCGAGCCGAAGCCGCCGCGCGCCTTCACCTCGTCCTTATTGATCTTGAGCTGTTCTTTCACTGCGGGATCGAGGATGCCTCTAAAGAACGCCTCGTGATCGACTCCGACGCGGTCGCAGATGCCCGCTAACACAGCATCTTGCGAGATGTCTTGGTCGTCTGCCCAATAGGCTTCGAATACGGCCGTCGCGAACGGCACCAGCTTGCCTTCGGGCGCGAGCCAGATACATCCGCGCATCGCCTTGACGCTGTTCACGGGAAACACGCGCGGCGGCATCTTGATCGTCAGGTCAGCGCTGCGCGCCCAGTCTGCGAGGTCTTTTTTGCTGTATTTCGCCTTGGCCGGCACCGGCGTCTTGCGGGATTCATAAACGCTCGGATTGATCGAATTGAAGATGCCTCCGACCAATATGGGACGCCACATGATCTGTTCGTCGAACTCTTTCGCAATCGGCTGAATGTTGTGGAAGGCGAGATAGGTCCAAGGGCTGGAGCAGTCGAAGAAGACTTCGATCATGACGGGGTTCCTCTGATTTTGTCATTCCGGGATGACCCGCTCGTCGGCGAAGCCGGCGTGCGGTTCAGGCCCGGAATCCATACTCCCTGCAGGGGTTATGGATTCCGGGCTCGCTCATCTCGCTTACCAACGACGAAGGCGTCGATGGTTTCGCGATCTGATCGCCCCGGAATGACATTGAACTTTATTGCTGCTGCGCATGCGCCGGCTTGTCCACGCCGAACATGATCTTGCGTGCCTGCTCGTCCATCGGCTTGCGCTCTTGTTTACCGACGGCGAGGCCGGCCTGCACCTGCGGTCGCGCACGAATATGCGCGAACCAGCGTTTCACATTGGGATAATCCTCAAGCGTCAGCCCCTGCGCCTTGTGCGTCATCACCCACGGGAAACAAGCCATATCCGCAATCGAATAGTCGCCGCAGAGATGCGCGCGGCCATCCGCGAGATGGGTATCAAGCACGCCGTAAAGCCGCTTTGCCTCGCGGCTATAACGATCGATCGCGTAAGGGATTTTCTCCGGCGCGTACAACAAAAAGTGCCCGTTCTGTCCGAGCATCGGGCCGAGTCCGCCCATTTGCCACATCAGCCATTGCAGCACGTCGAACTTTTCTCGCGCTGCCGTCGGCATGAATCGTCCCGATTTTTCGGCGAGATAAATCAGGATCGCGCCACTCTCGAACATCGCCAACGGCGCGCCGCCACCGATCGGGTCGTGATCGACGATCGCCGGCATTCGTCCGTTCGGGCTGAGCTTGAGAAATTCCAGCGTATGCTGGTCGCCGCGACCAAGTTGCATGGCGTGCAGCACATAACGCAGCCCGCACTCCTCCAGCATGATCGATATTTTCCAGCCGTTCGGCGTCGGCGCGTAATGCAGGTCGATCATGGTCGCTCCTGGCTGTTTTCCACAGTCTAACCCAGCGCGTCCTGACGCGCCAACGCCGTATACGAGCCGTTCGCGGCGTGGCAGATAGACGCCAGAAACTTAAGAGGAAATACCCATGCTATTCCCCACCACGATCGCCGGCTCATTGCCGAAACCAGAATGGCTCGCGGAGCCGAACAAGCTGTGGCCGACATGGCGCGCGCAAGGCGATGAACTCGATCGCGCCAAACGCGATGCGACGCTGCTGGCGGTCAAGATGCAGGAAGATGCCGGTATCGAAATCGTCACCGAAGGCGAACAGGCGCGCCAACATTTCGTGCACGGATTTCTTGAAAAGATCGATGGCATCGATTTTGCGCACAAGGTCGAGATGGGCATCCGCAACGATCGCTACAAAGCGATGGTGCCGCAGGTCGTCGCCCCCTTGCAACTGAAAGGCCGCGTCCATGCATTCGAGGCGCAGGCTGCGCGCGCCCACACCAAAAACAAACTGAAGTTTACCCTGCCCGGCCCGATGACGATCATCGATACCATCGCGGACAGCCATTACGGCGACCGCGTCAAGATGGCGTTCGCCTTCGCCGAGTTGTTGAACGCCGAGGCCAAAGCGCTTCAAGCCGATGGCGTCGATGTCATTCAATTCGATGAACCCGCGTTCAACGTCTACATGGCGGAAGCCGCCGATTGGGGCGTCAAAGCGCTCGAGCGCGCCGCCGAGGGGCTCACCTGCACCACCGCAGTTCACATCTGTTACGGCTACGGCATCAAGGCCAATACCGACTGGAAGGACACGCTCGGCGGCGAGTGGCGGCAGTACGAACAGATTTTTCCGGCGATCGATGCAAGTTCGATTCAACAGGTCGCGATCGAATGCCGCAACTCGCGTGTACCGCTGGAACTGCTTGGCCTGTTGAAGCGCAAGATCGTGCAGGCGGGCGTCATCGATGTCGCGTCTGACGAAATCGAAACACCGGAGGACGTCGTTGCCACTATCGAGGCCGTGATGAAGCAGGTGCCGAAGGCGAACATCGTCGCCACGACGAATTGCGGCATGGCGCCGATGCATCGCGACATCGCCGAAGCGAAGCTGCAAGCGCTTGGGGCCGGCGCAAAATTGGCGCGGGAGAGGTTGTCGTAGGTTTGAGAGCTTGTCATTCCGAGATGCGCGCTTTTGCAGCGCAGGCCCGGAAACCATACACCCCGCGGTGGTTATGGATTCCGGACTCGCTCGTCCGCTTGAAAATCGACGAAGCCGTCAATTTTAAAGCGATCCTCGCGCCTCGGAATGACGGTCGGCACTCCCATGCAATATTGGCTCATAAGCCGCCATCATCGCACGCACAGTCGATGGCGGCGTTAGCAGCTGCATATTGTCGTCGGTAAATTCAGCGACACGGTAGCCGCCGAACGACCAGCACAAAGCCCTGCCCCCCGAGATGACAAACGCCTGATCGCCGACAGCGAGCATCGCACCGCCCGGCAAATCTTTCACATCACACGGAAGCAGATGACGCCGCTTGCTACGGCCGTCGAGCCGTTCGGCATGTAGCACCGCGTCGATGTCGGGCGCGCTTGCATCGGCCACGCCGTTGCCTGCACACCATGCGGAGCGAAATCTGTTGGCGTCGTCGCGCCGACAATAGAAACACGGCCGGTGCCCGGCGGCGAGCGCGGTCGCTTCGTCAAGGAAAAACAACTCGGTCCAGCTCCGCGTTGCCATCACGTCGCGACGTCGGCCGCGAAACTCACAGACACAAATGAGCCACGCCGGATTCGACCAGCGTTTGTTGAGCAATGTCTTGGTGATCGGGTCGTGGATAATGCCGCGATTGCCCGTGAACATCCCACGTTCAGGTGTCGCGACGACCTCACCGAACGGAGTCACGCGGTTTTGCAGGGGCATAATGTCGCTCTCCGTCATTGCGAGCAGGCGTGTGGCTGGCTCTCCGCCATTCACACGCCTGGCGAAGCAATCCAGAGGCAGCGAATAAAGACTGGATTGCTTCGTCGTGACATTCCTCGAAAGCGAGAAATGTCACTCCCCGCAATGACGGGAATGATTAAGCAGCCCCATCCCGCAGCGGCGGCGCGAAGGCTAAGCCCAAATCCCAGGGAAAGAAGATCCAGGTATCCTGCGACACCTCGGTGATGAACGTATCCACCAGCGGCCGCCCCATCGGCTTTGCGTAAACGGTCGCGAAATGCGCGTCGGGGAGCATGTCGCGCACCATCCGCGCAGTCTTGCCGGTATCGACGAGGTCGTCGACGATCAGCAGGCCTTTGCCGGTGCCGCCGCCGAGTTTCATCGTCGCGTCCGACACGCCTTTCAGCACTTGCAACTCGCCGCGCTTGTCGTGGTCGTAACTCGCGATGCACACCGTATCGATTACGCGCACGCCGAGTTCGCGCGCGACGATTGCTGCCGGCACCAAGCCGCCGCGCGTGATCGCGATCACCGCGTGAAACGGACCGACGCTGTTCAGCCGCCACGTCAAAGCGCGGCAATCACGATGAAACTGGTCCCACGACACCGGGAAGGCTTTGCCTGCGCGCTCCTGCACGCTCATTTCGGGATGCTCGGCCATCGTCGTCCTACATTTTGCGAATGATAGCGGTCGCCGTCGCCGTCGCGACGATCTTGTCATTTTGAAACAGCTCGCCACTTAGCTGGCAAATTTCCTTCCCGCGCAAAACCACCCGACCAAGACCTCTCAACGGTCCAATTTTCGCGGGCCGATGAAATTGCACGTTCAGGTTCAGCGTCGGCGCAAACTCTCCGGAATCAAGTGTCGAGATCAACGCTGGTCCCATCGTGTCATCGAGCATTGCGGCCAGAAACCCGCCTTGAACACTACCGGCGGGATTCAAAAACTCGGGCTTGGCCTCAAAGGTGAGTTCGATAGTGCCGCGCTCGCCGTCATTTT
>JANMAN010000639.1:0-2740 GCA_031359885.1 Tardiphaga sp.
TGCATCCGCAAACCCAGATGACGTTCAAGTTCGACGGCCAGACGTTGCCGCGCGCTTACGGCTATCCGATGAAGGTCCGCGTCCCCACGCGGCTCGGATTCAAGAATCCGAAATACGTCGTCGCGATGGAAGTCACCAACGACTACAAAGGCGGCTACTGGGAAGACCAGGGCTACAACGACTACAGCGGGATTTGATTTCGTCTGATTTGTAAGGTGGGCAAAGCGAGCTGCGCGCAGCGCAGCGGCGTGCCCACCGTCAGCGGCTTGGTGGGCACGGCGTACCGGACGACGAAGACGTCGCCGGTAGGACGCCTTAGCCCACCCTACGACGACAACATCGCGTGTCACGCGGCAGCGGCAACCACCTGCGCCAAGAGCTGCTCGCGCTTTTTCTGCGAGCGCGTGCCTTTCATCGTCGCCGCGAAACGCTCGAGAATGCCGTCCTCAAACGCGGTCACGATGGTGTCGTGAACGTAGCTCTTGCGACAGATCGCCGGCGTGTTCGACAATTCGTCCGCCGCCTCGCGCACGGCTTCGAGCACCTGCTTCTTGCGGCCGCTGGCACTGGTCGCCGGCGAAATCCGCGACAGCGATTCCAGCACGACAGCCGACGCCATCAGCGTGCGGAAATCCTTCAGCGAGATCTTGATACCGGCGATCTCGCGCAGGAAATTGTTGACCTGCGCCGTGCTGACGTTGCGGATCGTGCCGCTGTCGTCTTTGTATTGAAACAGCCGCTTGCCCGGCAGCTTCTTCAAAATCTCGACCGCCCGCACCAGCTTGGATGCGTCGCATTCCTTGCGCACGGCCTTGCCGCCCTTGGCGCGAAACGACAGCACGATGCAGTCGTCCGTGAACGAGACGTTGGACTTCAACAATGTCGTCGCCCCGCGGCTGCCGTTCAGCCGCGCGTAGGACTCACTACCGGGGCGGATCGCGGTGCGCGCGATCATTTCGATCACGGCGGACAATGCGAATTCACGCGTCGGCGTATCGCCTGCGAGATGCGCAGACACGTTGCGGCGAATTTTCGGCAACGCGCCGACGAGCTTCTCCAACCGCTGCGCCTTCTGCTGCTCGCGCACCTTGGTCCAATCGGAATGATATCGATACTGCAGCCGCCCGGCGGCATCGCGACCAACGGCCTGCAGATGCGACGACGGATCGGAGGCGTAGCGCACCTCGACATAGGCCGGCGGCATCGCCATCGCGCTCAGGCGCTTGATCGTGCCGGCGTGTTTGATGACGCTGCCATTGGCGCGCAGGAAACTATATGTCTTGCCGCGTTTGACGCGGCGGATCGTCAGTTCGTCCTGATCGCCGAGCGTCAGGCCTAAATCCTCCGCCAACGCCTCGACCGACGTGACGCGCACTTTCGAGGCTTTCGGTTCGAGAACGATCGCGTCGGACACCGGCTCGCGGACGGTTGCGTCGAAATTCTGCTGGTCGGTCATGGCGTTACCGTCTCATGCATGGAGGGAGTCAGACCCTCGTTTCATGCCAGCTAATGCCGATCTTTAATGTTCGTTCCGGCATCGTGGCGTCCGGCAGCGCCGGCAACGCGAACGTGACTACCGATGCGTTGCGGCCGTTTGCGAAGACGCCGCCAAAAGTCCTATAGCGAGCGACTTGTCGCCGCGTTATGCGCCGACGCATACTCGATCCAAGCAATCAGATCGAAGAGGTTAGCCATGCCGGGAAAACCGGCGCGGCTTGAGGGGGAAAGCGATGTCCGAGAAAATTTACGACGTATCCGCCGATTGGGCCGGGCGCGCTTTCATCGACGAGGCTAAATATCAGGAGATGTATGCGCGTTCGCTGAACGATCGCGATGGATTCTGGGCCGAGCAGGCCAAACGGCTCGACTGGAGCACCGAGCCGACCAAGGTCGAGACCACGTCCTTCGCGCCGGGCCACATCTCGATCAAGTGGTTCGAGGACGGCGTTCTGAACGCCGCGTTCAACTGCATCGATCGCCACCTCGCCACGCGCGCCGACCAGACCGCGATCATCTGGGAGGGCGACGACCCGTCCGAATCCAAGCACATCAGCTACCGCGAGCTGCACGACGAGGTCTGCAAGTTCGCCAACATCCTGCGCACCCGCAATGTCGGTAAGGGCGACCGCGTCACCATCTACATGCCGATGATCCCCGAGGCCGCCTACGCGATGCTGGCCTGCGCGCGGATCGGCGCGATTCATTCGGTGGTGTTCGGCGGCTTCTCACCGGATTCGTTGGCGCAGCGCATCAAGGATTGCCAGTCGAAATTCGTCATCACTGCGGACGAAGGCTTGCGCGGCGGCAAGAAAGTGCCGCTGAAAGCCAACGTCGATGCGGCCATTGCGAAATGCGGCGGCGTCGATTGGGTGCTGATGGTGAAGCGCACCGGCGCGGCTGTGAACGTCGATCCCGTCCGGGACATCTGGTATCACGAGGCCGCCGCGATGGTGACCACGGAGTGCCCGTGCGAACCGATGAGCGCGGAAGACCCGCTGTTCATTCTCTACACCTCGGGGTCGACCGGCCAACCAAAAGGCGTGCTGCACACCACCGGCGGCTATCTGCTCTACGCCGCGATGACGCATCAATACGTCTTCGATTATCACGACGGCGACGTCTACTGGTGCACGGCGGATGTCGGTTGGGTCACCGGCCACAGCTACATTCTCTATGGGCCGTTGGCGAACGGCGCGACCACGCTGATGTTCGAAGGCGTCCCTAACTATCCGGACAATTC
>JANMAN010000645.1:0-4478 GCA_031359885.1 Tardiphaga sp.
AAAACGAGAGATAACAACGGCATCTTTGATGGGAATGGTGCTCTGATAATAATATCGATTCAGTGCCCAAGCTTGCACCTGGCCTCTATTCAGTTGGCCGCCGTGCAACAACCGGTGAAACGGATGCAGATTGTGGTAGCGCGTGGCACCGATCGCGCGCAGCGCGGCTTCGAGTTCGGTCGCATCGTTCAGCGGCACGTCGGCCTTCAATGAAAATGCGGTCGAGATAGACGGCACGGTCACAGCGTAAACTCCATGCCGTCGGTAGCGATCGTCCAGCCGGCGCGTTCGGCTTCCGCACGCTCGATTGAAGTGGGGATCAACACCGGATTTGAGTTGTTGATATGCAAGAAAACTTTCCGCTCGATCCCCAAACCGTCAAGCGATGCGATCGCGCCGTTATCGCCAGACATTGCAATATGGCCCATCCGTTGGCCGGTTTTATGGCCGAGTCCCTGCGCGATCAACTCATCGTCTTTCCAGACCGTGCCGTCGAAAAACACCAGCGCTGCATCGGTCAGCCGCGCTTTGAGATCGGGCGTTACGCGCGCGCAGGCGGTCAGCACATACATGAATTGTCCACTTGCAAGGTCAGTGATGCGAAGCCCGATCGTATCCCCGTCCGCATCCGCGCCGTCGGTGGTGCCTTCGAGATACCACGCGCCTTTGCCCGGCACGATAAACGGCAGAACTTCCAGTCCTGATGCTGTGCCGTCCGGCAGCAGCAATGCAAATGCCTCGTCGATCGCGATCAGTTGACGCTGCACTTTGTCGCCAAGCACGTTGAAAATGCTGTTGGTCTTCAGGATCTCATGCACCCGCGGATGCGCATAGATTGTGAACGGCGAACCTTCACGCAGCGACAACAGTCCAGCCACGGCATCGACTTCGCCATTTGTCAGGATCACGCCAGTGATCGGTGAGTGACGCAATGTTCTTGGATGAAGCTCGGGGGTCGCGATGATTTGCTGGCGAATATCCGGCGAGGCATTGATCAGAAACCAATGCAAATTGTCGGCGCTCACCGCGAGAGCAACTTGCGTGCTTCTAAGCGAAGGCGATGTGCGTGCAGCGATGCAATTGCCGCAACCGCAATTCCACTGGGGCACACCGCCACCAGCGGCGGCGCCAAGAACGATAACACGCAGCATGACATCGCCCTTGACTTAAAGCTTCGGCCGCAGCCCGGGACGCCTCACGATTTTAAAAGATCGCAAGGCATCCCGTCCCGTAAACTCACTTGCGTGCGGCGCAAGCGTACATGTTGATTTCCATGCCGACCGGCACTTCGACGATTTTGGGCGCTTTCCAGGCCATAATTTTCTCCCAGGCTTGCGCGGTAGGATCACCGCACTTTTATAAGAGTACGACCTGCATAAAAGTTCGCCAATCTTTTTGTCATCGATCTTTGAAAACGTGATGGTGCGTCGCACAAACAAACGGAGCTGTTCGATGCCACGTTATTATTTCAACACACGGATCGGCGACGATCTGATCGTTGATGACGCTGGCGCAGATTTGCGCGATCCGGATCAGGCGTGGCAGGTCGCGCGAACGATCATCCGCGATTTGTTGAAAGCGGAGGGCGCACCACGAAATTTGATGAGCGCAATTCTAGAAGTGACCGATGCCGGCGGCGAAATCGTGCTGGAATTTCCGTTCAGCGAGGCGTTGCTTGATCTGCCGGCGCAATCGACGACCAAGCACTGACGCCTGTTGTTATGCAGCACGGGTCAATCCGGAAACCTGTTGGCCTCGCTGACGCGCTGAGTTACTAAGCGAAATCAACAGCGGGGTGGGGCATGAACGATCTTTGGCGGCTCTCGGCGACCGATCTCGCGGCCCGTATTCGTTCGCGACACGTTTCTGCACGAGAGGCTGCTACTGCTGCATTAACGCGGCTCGACGCCGTCAATCCCGCGATCAATGCAGTGGTCGATCATCGGCCGGACGAGGTTTTTGCGCAGGCGGATTCGATCGATGCCAAAATCGCCCGTGGCGAGGACGCCGGACCGCTCGGCGGCGTACCGGTCACGATCAAAATCATTAGCGATCAGAAGGGCTTCGCGACGACGAACGGCACGGTTTTGCAGCGCGACATCATCGCGACCACGAACAATCCGGTCGTCGATAACTTCGTAAAAGCCGGGGCGGTGCTGCTCGGACGCACGAATTGTCCAGCGTTTTCATACCGTTGGTTCACCAACAACCAAATCTACGGCCATACGAAAAACCCGCGCGATCCGGGGCTTACGCCGGGTGGATCGTCCGGCGGGGCTGGCGCCGCGGTTGCCGCGGGAATCGGGCATATCGCGCATGGTACTGATATTGCTGGCTCAATTCGTTATCCCGCTTACGCATGCGGCGTCCACGGGCTGCGACCGACGATCGGGCGAATTCCCAATTATAACAAGTCGTTACCGGAGCGCCCGCTGGGTGCGCAAATTACGGCGGTATCAGGGCCGTTGGCCCGGACGGTCGCCGACCTGCGGCTGGCGTTTCAGGTGATGTCGCAGCCCGACGTGCGCGACCCCTGGTGGGTGCCGGCGCCGTTCGACGGACCGCCGATGCCGAAGCGGGCCGCGTTGTGCATCGCACCCGACGGACTCGAGGTCGCACCCGAGGTCAGAGCCGCCGTCCTCGACGCCGGAAAGCGACTCGAAGCGGCCGGCTGGGTGGTCGAGGAAATCGAGACCACGCCGCCGCTGCGCGAGGCGGCAGATTTGCAGACCAAGTTTTGGCTCGGCGACGGGTACGAGGCGATGTTGGCCGCGGCCGAGCGCGACGGCGACCCCGGCGCGTTGGCGTGTCTGCGCGGCAACCGCGAGCGCGTGCAGGGCCTCGACATGGACACGTTCTCCAAATTGCTGACGCGGCGCGCGACGCTGACGCGCGACTGGCAGATTTTCTTCCAGACCTACGCGGTGTTGCTGATGCCGGTGTCGGGCGAGTTGCCGTTCGCGGATCAACTCGATCTGCGCGACGACGAGTCGTTCAAGCGCGTCTGGCGCGCGCAGATGCCGATGGTCGGCCTTCCGTTCATGGGGTTGCCCGGCCTGACCGTCTCGACGGGTCTCGTCGGTCGCGCGCCGGTCGGCGTGCAGATCGTGTCCGGACGTTATCGCGAAGATCTGTGTCTGACCGCAGGCGAAGCGATCGAGGCGGGCGGCGTGCCGCCGAGCCCGATAGATCCAAGACCTGTCGATCCCGTGGTTGCCGCATGACCAGCGTCTATGATTTCACGCCGAAGCTGTTGAACGGACAGGAGCTGCCGCTCCGCCAATTCGAGGGCCAGGCGCTGCTGATCGTGAACACCGCGAGCGCCTGCGGTTTCACCCCGCAATATCAGGGCCTTGAAGAATTGCAGAAAGCGCTCGCGCCACGCGGCTTCTCGGTGCTCGGCTTTCCGTGCAATCAGTTCGGCGGGCAAGAACCCGGCAACGCGGATGCGATTGCGAGCTTCTGTTCGATGAATTACGGCGTGACGTATCCGATGTTCGCCAAGGTCGATGTCAACGGCAGCGATGCGCATCCGTTGTTCGCTTATCTCAAAAGCGAGAAGTCGGGCCTGCTCGGCTCCGGCATCAAATGGAATTTCACAAAGTTTCTGGTCGATCGTGCAGGCAAAGTCGTCGCGCGCTTCGGCCCCACCTCAACACCCGCATCCATCAAAACACAAATCGAGGCGCTGCTTTGACCGACGATCAGAACGTCACCACCGATCAATTGCCCGACCGGCTTTCGACCGATTCGCGCAGCCCTTTTTATGATTCCAATGTGCTGTCGCGCGACGTCGGCATCCGCTTCAAGGGCGTCGAGAAAACCAACGTCGAGGAATACTGCGTCAGCGAAGGCTGGGTCCGCGTCACCGCGGGCAACGCCAAGGACCGCCACGGTCATCCGTTGACGATTAAAGTTCACGGCCCGGTCGAGCCGTATTTTCGCGACGCCGTGAAATCGTGATGGCCGTTCGTATCGTCGATGTCCGCGAGGTCACCAAGCCGATCTCGTCGCCCATTCGCAACGCCTATATCGATTTCTCGAAGATGACGACGAGCCTCGTGGCCGTCGTCACCGACGTGATCCGCGACGGCAAGCCGGTGGTCGGCTACGGCTTCAATTCCAACGGCCGTTACGGGCAGGGCGGGCTGATCCGCGAGCGTTTCGCGCCGCGTTTGCGCGAGGCCGATCCCGCGACGTTGCTGAACGAGGCCGGCGACAATCTTGACCCCGACAAAGTCTGGGCCGCGATGATGACTAACGAAAAGCCCGGCGGTCATGGCGAGCGCTCGGTCGCGGTCGGCACGCTCGACATGGCGGTGTGGGACGCGGCGGCGAAGATCGCCGGCAAGCCGCTGTTTCGCATGCTGGCGGAACGCCATCACCGCACGGCCAATCCGCGCGTGTTCGTCTACGCTGCAGGCGGTTATTACTATCCCGGCAAGGATCTCTCGGCGCTGCGCGGCGAGATGCGCGGC
>JANMAN010000666.1:0-3018 GCA_031359885.1 Tardiphaga sp.
GCCACGACCGGCGCGAAGTAGGTCAGCACGCCGTCCGCGCCGGTGCGCTTGAACGCCAGCAGGCTTTCCAGCATCGCGCGTTCGCCGTCGATCCAGCCGTTGGCTGCGGCAGCCGAGATCATCGCGTATTCGCCGGACACCTGATACGCGAATGTCGGCATGGCGAACTCGTCCTTGATGCGTCGGATGATGTCCAGATACGGCATCCCCGGTTTCACCATCACCATGTCCGCACCCTCGGCGATGTCGAGTTCGACCTCGCGCAGCGCTTCGTCGGAATTGGCGTTGTCCATCTGATAGGTGCGCTTGTCGCCGGTCAGCGTCTTCGCCGAACCGATCGCGTCTCTGAACGGACCGTAAAAGGCCGAGGCATATTTCGCGGCATAGGCCATGATCTGTACGTCGAGGAAACCCGCCTCGTCGAGCGCCTCGCGGATCGCGCCGACGCGGCCGTCCATCATGTCGGACGGCGCGATGATGTCGCAGCCGGCCTCGGCTTGGACCAGCGCCTGACGCACCAGCATCGCAACGGTTTCGTCGTTGAGGATTTTGCCGTCGCGGATTAGCCCGTCATGGCCGTGGCTGGTGAACGGATCGAGCGCCACGTCGCAGAGAATGCCGAGGTCGGGAAATTCCGCCTTGATCGCACGCACCGACTGGCACACCAGATTGTCGGTGTTCGTCGCTTCCGAGCCGATATCATCGCGCAGGGACGGCTCGGTGTAAGGAAACAACGCGATGCAGGGAATGTTGAGCTTCATCGCGCGCTCGGCATCGCGCACGGCCTGATCGACGCTGAGGCGTTCGACGCCCGGCATCGAAGTGATCGGCGCGCGTTTGTCGTCGCCGTCGATCACGAATAGCGGCCAAATCAGATCGCTGGTCGTGAGCACGTTTTCGCGCACCAGCCGTCGCGCCCATTCGGATTTGCGATTGCGCCGCATCCGCGTCACGAGATCCAGCGGCGCAGGCGCGAACGCCGTCTCGCGCCGCGCGCCGTCGCGCATCTCGATCGGCCTGCCGAATTTGATCGCCATGATTGCCGTCTCCTGAAGCAGACCCTCGTTGATTTGAACGGTTCTAGCATCTTGCAGGAGCCGCGTCACCGCGCGTATCTCGCCCCCCGCGGATTGCTTTTGCGGGCCCGAGAGGCCATGAATCCCGCCGAAACCCTGAGAACCCGTCTGCATGTCTGAAACTTCGTCGCGCGAGCAAAGCCGCCGCGACAATACTCTGTCGGTCGCGGCGATTTCGGCCGAGCGCATCGAGTCCGACGATAACGTCTGGACGCGCCGCCTCGTGCTGTTCCTGCGCGTGATGGCGGTCATCTCGGTTCTGAAGGGCCTCTATCACTGGGCGCAGGTGACGGGCTTCGTCGGCGGCGAGGAAGATGCCTTCGAGTTCCAGCCGTTGGCTTGGCAGACCGCGACAGTTTACTTCGCGGTGATCGAACTGGTCGCCGCGGTCGGGATGTGGCTGGCGACGCCGTGGGGTGCGGTGGTCTGGCTGACGACCGTCGTCTCGATGGCCGTGATCGAGGTGATGTTTCCGGCGATCTACGGCGGCAGTCTCATCATTGCCGGCCTGGAAGCCCTGATGCTGACGGCTTATCTAGCGCTGGCCTTCATGGCGGCGCGCGAACGTCCACCATAGGGCAATCCTACATTTCCGATCTGACGCATCAAATGATCTTCGATTAAGGCCGGCGCCCGCAAAATTGCCGCGACTTTTCCAAAAATCTTTCGCGAATTTTCGCGGTCATTTTTGGTTCACCCTAACGCCGCGGTCATCTGTGTGAAGCGGATGTTTCGAATTGTCCGCATGCTGTTTCCAAATGCGACACATGAGTAAGACGAAGCGTGAACAGGGCGCTTTCGTCCTGAATCAAATATTTAAAAAACCCGCAATTGGCGGGCTTAACATGCGATTCACTGTCTTAAATTCATGATCTCTTTATTGTCTTATTTAAGCTGATCTTCAAGCGGGCTCCCTAAGTTCAGGTCATCAGGCGGGACACAAGTTTCGTCGAATAAGTCGATAAAAACGACAACAGGGACGCATCATCATGAAGTCAGTCGCAAAGGCGGTCGAACCCGCCGATCACGCCGCCGGCCAGGCTCCGGTTCAGCCGCTGTACCTCGAAGCTCTGACCCTTGTGGAACGGCTTCACCGCCGCCTGCTTGATGTCATCAAGGACGAATTCGACCGTCGCGGCCGCAACGACATCAACTCGGTTCAGGCGCTGCTGCTCTACAACATCGGCGATAAGGAATTGACCGCCGGCGAACTGCGCACCCGCGGTTACTATCTCGGCTCCAACGTCTCCTACAATCTGAAGAAGCTTGTCGAACTCGGCTTCCTCGATCACAAGCGCAGCCGCGTCGATCGTCGCTCGGTTCGCATCAGCCTGACCGCGCAGGGCCAGGAAATCCGCAAGATCGTCGATGCGCTCTATCAGAAGCACGTCAAGACGGTGGAGCAGGTCGGCGGCATCTCGAATGACGAGTTCGCCACGCTGAACAAGTCGCTGCATCGCCTGGAGCGTTTCTGGACCGACCAGATCCTCTATCGCCTTTGAGATCGACCTGACGAGTTCACGACCGGGCCAGCCGGCGCAAGATCGGCGGCCTCAAGACCAAAACATCGCGTCAAGCGAGCGCACCAACAGGCTTAACGACATCTGAATCTTGCACGGTTCGACGTCGTTAAGATTTGCGACCTCCAAGTTTTTAGAAAGCCGGATTGCCCTCCGGTTGAATCGGCCTCTCCTGCGAAGGAGGGGCCGATTTGCTTTTGAACGCTGGTGACCTTTCCGGTGATTTTCGATAGTGTCGTTCCGAAAATCAGACACACATTGAGGCTCCCACCGATGTCCAAGCAAGCCATGCGCGAAGAAGCCGAACGTCTGATGCGCGAGGCCAGTGTTGCCGTGAAGCAGGGCGACATTGTTAACCCTAAAATCGTGAGCTGGTGAATGAGAAGGGCTAGATGTAGTCGTGCAACTTACCCATGGCAATA
>JANMAN010000673.1:0-8378 GCA_031359885.1 Tardiphaga sp.
CTGAGACCGGTTTGCACACGACTGCGTCCGCCACCACGCATTTTTCGATCGCAGTGTCCCGAAGCCGTTCAGCAACAGAGGTACAGACCCGGCCACAATCGAGGCCGGGTCTGTGTTCTCAACTTTTGACTAGCTGCGAGTTCGCGAGCGGACCATGAAGCTATCGAACGTGTATTCGGCGACTTGCCACCATAAATACTGATCGTTTCGATAGGCCTGCATCGCATCGATTGCTTTTTTGAATTCCGCGTTCTTCGCCGAAAGCTCGGACCACAATTCGTTCGTGGCTTTCAGCGACGCCTCCATCATCTCGGGAGGGAACGGACGCAACTGCGTGCCGCCGGCCACGAGCCGCTTCAACGCTGGTGGGTTGACCATGTCGTAGCGCGCGCTCATCCACAGATTTGCGTTAGCCGACGCGCTGGCCACGATCGACTGATAATGTTTGGGAAGCGAATTCCATTTGTCCCGATTGACCATGAGGTGGAGCATCGGCCCACCCTCCCAGAAACCGGGATAATAGTAGAATTTGGCGACCTTCTGAAAACCTAGCTTTTCGTCGTCATAGGGGCCGACCCATTCGGCAGCATCGATCGTGCCTTTCTCGAGCGCCGGGTAAACGTCGCCGCCTGCAAGCTGCTGCGGTACGGCTCCGAGCTTCTGCAAAATCTGACCCGCGATGCCAGCTACGCGAAATTTGAGGCCCGACAGATCTGCGGTCGTCTTGATTTCTTTGCGAAACCAGCCACCCATTTGGCATCCGGTATTGCCGCAAGGAATTCCATAGACGCCGTATTTCGCAAAAAACTCGTTGCCGAGCTGCTCGCCGCCGCCCTGATACCACCAGGAGTTCTGCATACGGGTGTTGAGACCGAACGGCACCGACGTGTAGATCGCAAAGGTCGGGTCTTTCCCGACATAATAGTAAGCAGACGTATGCGCCATTTCGACGGTGCCGTTGGATGCCGCGTCGAGCGCCTGCAAGCCCGGCACGATTTCGCCAGCGGCGATCGGCTGAATCTGGAAACGGTTGTCGGTCATTTCGGCAACTTGTTTCGAAATCATCTCGGCGCCGGCGTAGAGCGTGTCGAGCGATTTTGGAAAGCTCGATGTCATGCGCCACTTCAGCTCGGGCATCGACTGCGCAATTGCAGGCGATGCGACGGCCGCCCCAACGGCGCCGATTCCGGCCACGCGCATAAATTCACGACGTTTCATCTACGGTCCTCCCTTTTTATAACAGCGTCTCTTTTTTAGGACGCGAGAGAGTATGGACCGACCGTGACGCTCGTGTCACCCGAAGATCGTACACGTATGCGCTCCGTTCGCGCATCGATGCCAACCGTTTTGCGCAAAACGACGAAACGAAAATAAAATGCAATCCTCGATCGCCTGTTCATTGATGCAGCGCACTATCGGCCGGTCGAGTGTCCGATTTTTTCAAACGCGTATATCCTCAGTCGACAATTATGTTTTTGTCGCATAACCGTCCGACTTGCCGAATCTTAGACGTACCTTCGTCGGCAAGTGATGGGCCGAAACGATGAGCCAGCGCCTTCGTATTTTTATCTCTTCACCTGGAGACGTTCAGGAAGAGCGGTTGAGAGCGCATCTCGTTGTGCTGAAGCTCGCGCGCGTCTACGCCCGCTTCTTTCGTGTTGAGGCGTATCTCTGGGAACACGTACCGATGTTGGCGTCGGGTCATTTTCAGGATGCGATCGAGCTTCCCAGCGCGTCCGATATCATGGTGCTGGTGGTCTACTCCCGGCTTGGGACGCCGTTGCCCGAACGTTCGGCCGCCCGCGAATACCGCGGACTCGATGGACGCAGTCCGGTGACCGGCACCGAATGGGAATTCGAGGAGGCCTTGCAGGCCAATCGTGAGCGCGGCGCGCCCGATCTTTTGGCCTATCGAAAACTCGGCGATCCCGGCTCGTCGTTGGCAGACCCGAGCAAGCGCGCGGAGCAGCAACGCCAGTGGGATGGGTTGCAGGACTTCTGGGCTCGACACTTCGAGACCGGCAAGCTGTTTTTGGCGGGAAGCGCGAAGTTCAACACGCTGGAAGAATTCGATCAGAAGCTCGAGTCGGATCTGGTTGCGTTGATCGAGCGCCGCATCGCGCATGGTGAGGGAGCAAAAGCGGAAGGACCTGGCGCGCAATGGTTGAGAGGCAGTCCGTTTCGCGGCCTGGCAACTTACGATTTCGCCGATAGCCCGGTGTTCTTCGGCCGCGACGCGCAGGTGCGCGAGGCATCGACGCGGTTGCAAACGGCGGCGGCCTCCGGATGCGCATTCCTGTTGATCCTTGGGGCGAGCGGCGCCGGAAAGTCTTCAGTCGCACGCGCCGGCATTCTGCCGGCCTTGTTCGCTCCGAAAGCCGTACCCGGCGTGGCCGTGTGGCGCCGCGTCGTTCTTCGCCCTGGCGAAGGCGAGCAGGATCCGATCGTGGGGCTCGCAAAAGCACTCTGCAGCGGCATGCCATCGAGCGGCATCGGTCTACCGGAGCTGGTCTCATCACCCGACCAAATAAATCAGTTCGCGGCTCACCTCGAAGCGTCCTCGAGCGATCCGTCCTTCGCATTTCAACAGGCGCTCGAACGGGTCATCGAATCCGAACGAACCAACCGAGCGATTCTTCCGCACGAAACTGCGCGGCTGGTTCTCCTCGTCGATCAGATGGAGGAACTGTTTACGCGCGCGGTCGAACCCACCCGGCGCGCGCTGTTCATCCGTATTCTGAACGGTCTCGCACGTTCCGGCTGCGTCTGGGTCATCGCAACTATGCGCAATGATCTTTGGCACCGCGCCGTCGATATCCCTCAATTGGTTGAACTGGTGGAGGCTGGCGGGCGACTGGATCTGTTGCCGCCCAATGGCGCGGAGATCATCGAAATCGTTCGCCGGCCCGCCGCAGCCGCGGGACTTACGTTTGAAACCGATCCCGAAACCGGTGTCGGCCTCGATGCAGTGATTGCGCGTGCGGCCGCCGAAGAACCCGGCGCATTACCGCTGCTGTCTGTCATGCTCGACACGCTGTATGAGCGGGATGTCGCGACCTCATCAGGATCGGCCTCTCATCATCAACTGCGGTTTTCGACTTATCGCGCGCTTGGTGAATTGACTGGGGCGATCGCGCGCCGTGCTGAAGACGTCTACAATTCCGTCGCCGCAACCGACCCGGCAGCGGCACAATCCTTTCCACGATTGCTTCGGACGCTCGTCACCGCATCGGCACAGGGCACCGCAGTGACCTCGCGGGCGGCCCAGTCTGCCCAGTTCATCGATGGTGGGCCCGAAGCGCGGTTGATCCGCGCGTTCACATCGGAACAAGCTCGGCTGCTGGTCTCATCGACATCCGAGCTCGGCACCGAGGTGCGTGTCGCTCATGAAGCGTTGATCGATAAATGGCCGCGGGCCCGCGACCAGATCGCCTTGGATCGACGAGACCTTGAAACACGCAGTCGGCTTGAGGCGCTGATGCGCCGTTCTGTGGAATCGGCCAACGCCGGCGAGCAGCGTCGCGCGCTGTTACAAGGGCTGAATCTGGCCGAAGGATCGGATTTGGTGAAGCGTTGGGACATCGACCCCCACAGCGCGATAGGTACTTTCGTCGAAGCGTCCGCACGCGCCGACACCTGGCGGCGCCGACGTCTTTTGGTTGCCGCTTCGATTTTGCTCATGGTCTTCGCAGGATTAGCCGGGCTCGCGACCCTGCAATGGGGCCGCGCAGACCTTGCGACACAGTCCGCTTTGCGCTCGGAGGCCACGGAACGCGAAGCCCGAGCCTCTGCTGAAACCGAGCGCAACAGAGCGACCGAAAACGAGAAGCGGACGGCGCAAGCGCTGCGCGCGACGCAGCGGGAAACCGCGCAAACGCTCGCGACGCAAGTCACGATCGCCACAGGTCAGCACGATGTCCGACGCGCGCTCGGGCTGGCGGTGAAGGCTGCTACTCTCGAAAAGAGTGCTTTGCAGCCCGGCGAAAGACCTGCAACCGAAGCTGCGCTTCTTCAAGCGCTCGCGGGTGCGCGTGAAGTCTTGCATGTGACGAACGCGACGCAGTCTTGGTGGATGCCGTACACCTTTGTCGACGACACGACGCTTGCTTACGCCGATGCGCAAAGTGGTGTCGTGCAGGTCGATTTTCGCAACGATCCGAAAATAAAATCACGGGTGCAGCTCGCTGGCGGCCCGCAGATGCATCATCTCGCCGTCGTTCCAGCCCGTGCCCTCCTCATTGTCGCGCTGGCGACCGAGCTAAGAATCATCGACGCAAACTCCGGCGAGTTACGTGCCGCGATTCCGTTCCAAGCGCGCATTAACGCCATCGATGTCGATCCCGATGGTCGTCGCGTCGCTGTTGCAGCGGGAAAAAACATCGCGATCGTCGATCTCGATGCGCCGAACACGCTCGTGTCGGTGGCGTTACCTGAAACGGCCGCGATAACGGGGCAAGTCCGCTTTGCTCAACAAGGCAAAGCCGTGATCGCAACGGCGGGAAACCGCATTTTCAATTACAATCTTGCGAACGGAGTCTTCGCCGATGTCGGCGAGTTGTCCGGGGCTGGAATGGGCGTCGACCAAGCGACGCTGCAATCGGTCCTCGCCAACGGAACGCTGCCGTTCATTCGGATCGAACCCGATTTGGGCGAGTCGTCCCGGCTTTTCACCCACGCAGCTCTCGAGTTGCAGGCCATCGATCCCGTCGCGCGATCGGCCGAAACCATTCGCACGAATAATCCGGATTTCGATTTTCGAGGTATGAGTGCGATCGATCAAGATCGTCGTGGCCAAGCCTCGATTTTGGCAGTGGTCGAAAGCCGCAGCCGCGACGATCGATTGGACTTTCAAGTGAGATATGTCGGCGGCGCTGACGGCGTGCTGCGCGGATCGGATCATCGGTTGTTGCCGGCCTTCGCAGAACTGTCGGTGGTCCCTGGCGATTTTGCCAAACAGAAGCCTGGGTCGTGCCGCGTCTCTTTGCACGTGACATTTCTGGCCTGTCAGTATTCCGACAAAGACATCCAAGGACTCGTCGTTTGGCGAGTGCTCGGCGGCGACCATGTGTTTGCGCGGTCTGCAGATCGCTACAAGGCCTCGTCGGGCTTGCAACTCAGCGAGAACCGTTTGCTCGTCTCGACCGAAACAGGATTGATGCAGATCGCCGATGGTCATGAAACGAAGATGGCTGATCTGCCGGAGGGCTGGCGACTTGTTGCCGCGATGGGGCAGACTGTTGTGGCGTCGTCTCCAACAGCGAAGCTCGCCCGGATTTTTCGCTTGAAGGGTGAAGCGATTGCCGAAGTCACGTCATCACCGATCCCCGCCATCGGCATAGCGCTTTCTCCCGATGGCGCTCGGGCGCTTATTCAAAATGCCGATCGGCTTGGCCTGATCGATTCAGCAGACGAGCGTACGCTTTGGTCGAGTCCGATCCCGGACATGCGTCATGTCGCTTTTGCGGAGTCCGAGCGCATCATCGCGGTTTCGGGAATTGCGGTTTACGCTCTCGAGTCGGGCGGTGGACGCATCCTGAAATCCTATCCGCTGGCGCTGGCAGCGGACGCGCCTCTGGCGCTCGATCGTAGCGGACGACGACTTGCTTATCTCGACTCGCGCGGTGGCGTCGCGGTGATGGACCTCGAGACCGGAACGGTTGACCCGATCAAAGACGTTTCCTCCGCTCCGACGCGGCTTGCATGGTCGAGCGACACGCAATTGCTGATAGGCGCGTCGGATGGAAGCGTGGTCGCCTGGCAGGCTGGCGCTGGTCAGAAATGGATCATTCCATCACCGTTCTCGCGCGGCTTTCAAGCATCGGCGTGGCCGGGTCAGCCTCTGCAAGGCGTGGTCCTCGACCTCGCAGTTTCGCAAGACAAAACACGGGTCGCCGTTCTGCGCCAGGATACTCAGACCGTCGATTTGCACGACCTATTCGACGGGCGTTTGCTGACCAAGCTGACACCGCCCTGGTCGACGCTCAGTATTCCGGCTCAGATCGCGTTCGGTCCGAACGACGAGTTGGTCACGGCGTGGGCTTTCCATGCCATGACGCGAGACAAGCCACGATACGTTGCCGTGCATCGATTGCCGCGCGATTTCGATGCAGCGCTGGCGGCGGCGAGCGCGCGTCTCGCGGCGATGAAGACCATCTGGTCGCCTGCCGGACCACCATGACACCCAGCGTCGCGAGTCATGAAACGGCGGTGGCGGCCCTTGCAATCGGAACGAGGTCGGCGCGTTTGATTTGTTGAGCGGCTGCCTTAAGACCGAGTTCGTAAAGCCTTGGCATGTTCTCCGGATTGTCCATCTGCCTCAGCCGATTGACGACCGCGGCTGGAACGGTTTCCCCCAGCGAGTCCTTGAGCCATTTTTCCTCGAGGCGGAGATCGTATCGCAAAAAGCGAAACAAGTTTCCGGTCTGCGCAACCACTTGGCCGAGGTCGCCGATTTCGGAGTTGATCGGCCACGGCACAGGCGATTGGCCGAGATAAGTCATCAATGTCAGAACAAGTTGTTGGCTTTCCGAGATCATCGCAGCCAGCGATCTCACTGCAAGCCCGATCGCGCTGAGACGCGCCGCTTCCAGCGGGTTCATCGTCGTGCGAAACGAACCGGTGCCGACCGAGACGATCGTCAGATCGTCGACTCCCAATTTCCAATTCAACCCGTAAGCCGGCAACAGCGCGACCATCAACAAAACAAGCGCCGGATTATTATGCGGCGTGAGGCCGCCATCGATAAACAAACCGGGAGGCTGCCCGGCTGCGATCTCGATCAGTTCCGGATCGAAAAAGCTCGGGGCCGCGGTGCTTGCGCGCACGAGATTGGCGATCGGAAGGTGCCTGTTGCCGACGAACGCATTGTCTGCAGGCGTTTCCCAAAACGCAGACCGTGGATTGTTCATCACGATCCACGCGCTGCCGGTGTCCATCCGTTTGAGCAAGACGCACAATCCGGTCATGACATCTTCGCTATCGAGCTTTCGGTCCCCGATCACCGATGACAATTCCTTCATCAGATTTTTCGAATCGAACTTGGCCTGCCAGCCGAGCAACCGAAAATACGATCGCTTGAAAATACGCGGAGCCAGTTGGCGATAGAAGTCGTTCAGATCGGAGGCGCGGTAACCCAGCGACAAAGCCGCTGCGATAATCGCTCCGGTCGATGTGCCTCCGATCAGATCGAACCATTCGGCAAGCAGCGTGGGGCGGCCTTCGATCTCGCTAATTTCATTCTCGAGGCGTTCCAGAAACGCGATCGTCGCCGCGCCGCGGACGCCACCGCCATCCAAAGACAGAATGCGTTTGTGCCCGGGTCCAAACAGATGAGCATCTCGGCTTCGGAGCAACGGGTCAGTCACGGTGTCCTCGTTTCGACAGGATGAGAGCGAGCCACCAGAGCCAGCGTTTCAAGCACCGACATGACCGTTTGCCGGATCATATCTGCGTCGGCAGGAACCGCAGTTGGCGGATGGCGTAATGCCGGAGCAGCGGACAACAGCATCGGGGCGCGGTCCTGATCTGAATAAATCCACACCACCGGGATTTGAAACGAGATGGCCCGCGTGACGACGGCTTCTGTTCCGCCCGGCCCTGCTGCGGCCTTGCCGTCCCAGACCGCAACGAGAATATTCGACTCTTGAATCAGCATTTCCCCGGCGAGCTCATAGCCGCGAACGGCATCGTTCGTGTCTGGCAATTCGATCGTCGATCGTGCTTGCGCGAGCGCGGCCTCGAATTCGGATCGTCTGTCGACCCCGCCTGTTGCATGCGCGGGCGCAAAATCTTCGAGATAACGCACGCGCGAAAACGGCAGGATGGCATCCAGCGTCCAACTGTTCGGGCGGCTCCAAATCGCCAACTGATCCGCCCCTTCGGCAAGACTCGAAACGAGCCGTATCGCTACAGCGTCATCACAGCGAGCAGTCTGTCCTGATCCCTGCACCGCGAGGTCGATGGCCGTAAATACGGAGGACAATTGCGCGGCGATACGCGCCCCTTCGCTCTCCGGGATCTTGTTCCAGCGATGACCCGTTATGCCGACTGTGATCGCCGAGACCATGCTGTTCAACACGTCATTTCGAATTCAAACCAACGTCGAGCTGCACTCGTCGTCATCTGATTTTCAACAGGGACGAGCCAACGGCGTGGCTTGCGTGCAGTTTTAAAGCTTCATCTGCTCGAAGCCATCAACTGGCAGTGCCGACGCACCGCCAGTTGAACGCGTGATCATGAACGAGCGGCTAGGCTCAAAATCCATAAAGCCGTGCGGCATTGTCGACGAGTATCTTTTTCCTAACTCCGGCATCGGGGGCCCATACCGCGAGTTGATTCAGCAGGCGGCCGTCGTCAATTTGATAAAGTGGCGTGACATC
>JANMAN010000701.1:0-7884 GCA_031359885.1 Tardiphaga sp.
CTTGACCACTTCGCCGCCGAGCGACTGTTCGACCGCCGGCAGGTACTGCGCCGGATTGTGCTCGAGCTCCTCCAGATAAACCCCATCCTTGGTGATCTTGCCGAGCACCTGGCGATCCGCCGAGCAGGACACGCCGAGCCCGATCGGCAGCGATGCGCCATGGCGCGGCATCCGGATCACGCGCACATCGTGGCAGAAATACTTGCCGCCGAACTGCGCGCCGACGCCGAGCGACTGCGTCATCTTCAGAATCTCTTGCTCCATTTCCAGATCGCGAAAGGCGTTGCCATCCGCCGAGCCCTGCGTCGGCAGCGCGTCGAGATAGCGCGCGGAGGCAAGCTTCACCGTCTTCATGCACAACTCGGCGGAGGTGCCACCGATCACGATCGCCAGATGGTACGGCGGACAGGCCGCCGTGCCGAGCGTGAGAACCTTTTCCTTCAAAAAAGCGAGCAGTCGGTCGCGCGTCAATACCGAGGGCGTGGCCTGAAACAGAAAGCTCTTGTTGGCGGAGCCGCCGCCCTTTGCCATGAACATGAACTTGTAGGAGTCATCGCCTTCCGCATAGATCTCGCACTGCGCCGGCATGTTGTTGGCGGTGTTCTTCTCCTCGAACATCGACAACGGCGCCACCTGCGAATAGCGCAGATTGCGCCGCAGGTAAGCGTCGCGTGCGCCCTCGCTCAACGCCGCTTCATCGTCGCCCTCGGTGATAACGTTGCAGCCCTTCTTGCCCATGATGATCGCCGTGCCGGTGTCCTGGCACATCGGCAGCACGCCGCCGGCGGCGATGTTCGCATTCTTGAGAAAGTCGAACGCAACAAACTTGTCGTTCGGGCTGGCCTCGGAGTCGTCGAGGATGTTGCGCAACTGCTGCAAATGTCCCGGCCGCAGATAATGATTGATGTCGCCGAAGGCGGCTTCGCTGAGCTGCTTCAGCGCATCGCGCGACACCACCAGCATATCCCGCCCGAGCACGGCTTCGACCCGCACACCGTCGCTGCTGATCTTGCGGTACGGGGTGATATCGGCGCCAAGAGGAAAGAGCGGCGTATGTTTGTAGGGCGGAACGGCTTGCGGCATCGGGATGGCGGTCGGGGCGTTCATAAAAGGGTTCTCGGGGTCCAGGAATTTGACCGCCTGTTTAAGCGCTTTCCCGCAACATTTGAAGCGCTCAAAATGAACGGCGCTGGTCGATCGACCGCTCCATCGGCCAAACCTACTCCTGCTTCACCGGCACGGACATCACGGTCGCGACCGACCGATCTTGATTTGCACTCGCCAGTTCCTGCTCAGCAGCGTCTCGCATCGCCTCCGTGTTGACACTGGCCGGTTCAGCTTTGGACTCCGGCAGCCGTGGCGCTGTCCGTTGCCATGCTCTGAGGTGTTGTCCAACCTGATCATAAAACTGAGGAACCGTCGCCTTCAGCTCGGTTACAAAATTCTTGCGCTGCGCAAATCGTGCGCCAACGTCTCGCACAAGCAGGACGTCGAATGACGAAACCACTTGTCCCGACTTTTCATCTGCGGCTTGCTCGACATTCTCTCGAAGAAGCGCCAGCGGCTTTTGCGTGTAGGCACTCCGACCCGGCCAATAAAGTCGGACATGCCAATTTTCGTCCGGAGACGGGGATAGTTGTCGAAGAAGCCAATTCAACCTGGCCTTGCTGCCCTTCTTCTCGTCGGGCGCGCGCAGCCGCATCGATGCAGTGATCGACCTTGCGCGAAGATCCGCAGTCACCTCGAGAGGCGCCGCGGCGTCAGGAATACTAAGCGTCGCCGTGAGGCATCGCGCCTCGCACAACGCCGTTGCATCGGCCTTGGCTCTTGCGTCCAGGTCGCGCAAATGTTCTCGCGGAATACGCGGCGAAACCTCAACGCCCAATTGGCGGCTCATCGTCAATGACAAATCGCGCACAACCTGATGCCAAGCGCCGACAGTTTCTCGAGTTTCGGAGGCATTTGGCGACGGCGATGCGCCAGCTTGCACGGCCGACACAAGATCAGTCCATGCCCCCGGCATCTGATCGAAATCCTTCACCCCTGCACTCTGGTGCGTCAGAAATCGAACCATCTCGTTCAAAATGAAGCGCTGGTCGCGATCGAGCACTTCGTCGTTCGCAATCAACAGGCTGGCTTCCGTCAGCACGTGCATCCAGGACCAGTGATAGAGTTCGATCTTACGTCGGGCCGACGCCGACAACTGTAATGGATGAACGGCAGGAACGGCTGCGAATTGATTTGAGATCGTGATGAGCGCGTCGATTTCGTTTTCTCGCGCTAAGTTCAGGTAACTTTCGACTTGCGCGAGTTCAAGGTCAGAGTTTCCGACCTTGGCTTCGACGACAGCCCGCCATTGTCTGCCCCCGGACGTCAGGACGATCAGTCCGTCCGGACGCAGCTTTTCACTCTGATTTTTGAAACATACCTCGGTGAATGTCTCGATCTTGGTGCGCGCGCCTGCACGCTGACCGACGGTGCTCATCAAAGCGCGGCCGAATTCGTCGACGTTCGACAGGCAAGCCAAGAGGATCGAAGCGGTCCTGCCCTCTTTGGACGTGTCGGCTAAAACTGGAAACAATCGTGCCCGCTCACCTCGGGTCAAATAACTAGGAATATCGAGCACGACGGTCCCTTTATGCAATCTGCGGACACATCTCCAGTATGGCTTTCCTTAAAGTAGATGCAATCAGAAATTGCAGAAATGATAAACGGATTATGGTCTATCCATCCAGTTCCTTGTAGTGCCGAAAGATGCCGTCCTCGTTGAAGGGAATGCGGCGGTCGCTGGCGAGGTAGGCCGCGATGTTGGGCCGCTCGGCAATGCGGTCGTGCAGCGCGACGAGCTTCGGAATTCTCCGCTCGAATTCCGCCATGCGCTTCGGAAACGCATAGCGCAGGCCCTCGACGATCTGAAACAGCGACAGATCGACATAGGTCGCCTGCCGCCCTGCGATATAAGCGCCGCCGGACGCCGCCAGCACTTGCTCGAAATAGCCGAGATATTTCGGCACGCGCTCGGCCCAAAACTCCTTGGTCCGCCGTTTCGCCGCAGGCTTCTGGTCCTCGTAATACAGCGACGTGCCGATCGGGTGATGGGTGTCATGCACCTCGACGACGAAATCCGAGATCGTCAATTGCAATTGGTGCACCCAAAGCCGGCCGGCTTCGGTTGTGGGCGCGAGGCCGTGGCGGTCGCCAAGATAGAGCAGAATGTTCGCGGTCTGGCCGATCACAAGTTTGCCGGCTTTCAGAAAGGGCGGCGCAAACGGCAACAGTCCCGTTTTGGCGTCCATCATCTTGAGCATGGCAGGCACGCCGCTTTGACTGCGGCGCGCAACATCGATGTAGGAGATGCCGGCGTCTTCCATGGCGAGACGGACGTATTCGCCGCGCCCCTGAATTGTCGGCCAGTAATAGAGTTCGTATCGCATGTCTGATCTCCAAGCGACGGCGTGAATCGCGAACGCGATGCTTAACGAAACGTCGCTATCTTCGGCGGCTCATGCCCACACTGCGTTTGATTACGAAGTTTCAAGGATGATTCCGCAAACCAGACCTCGCCCGGTCACCAATGAGCTGTTTCGCACAAGAGATTAACGTCCGGTGTCGTACATCACGACAGCAACAGGGCGCGGGCGATGCTTCAGCAATCCATCTCGATTTTCGCTTACCATCAGTCGTTGATGCTCCTGGCGGCGTCGGTGTGCTTGTTCGGCACCTGGGTCGGCATGCGCCATTTCGCTCGCGCACGCGCCACCGCCGGCCCGATCCGTTACGGCTGGCTGTTCATGGCATCGGTCGGCACAGGTGCAGCACTGTGGGCAGCGACCTTCATTTCGATCCTTGCGCTCGACCCCTTGCTCGACAGTGCGTTCGCGGTCGGGCCCACCGCCGCCGTCTTGCTGATCGGCATCGTCGCATGTCTCGCAGGTTTCGAAATCGGTAGCCGGCCGCGCCCGGCACTTGCGCCCGAACTCGGCGGCATCGTGATGGGCATCGGCATCATCGCGATGCACTACATCGGTTTCAAAGCGTGGCATGTCGCGGGCACGATCACCTGGAGTTGGTGGGGCATCGCGCTCACGTTGGTTGTCGGCCTCGGTCTCAGCGCATTGTCCGTCAACCGCGCCAACCGTCCAGTGACGCGGTATTGCCGCCACGGCGCGGCGATCGTCATGACGGTCATGATCTGCGCGATGCATTATTCGATGGCCGGCAGCGTCACCGTGACGCCCGACGCGCCGCTGTCGTTGTCGCCCGATCTGATGCCGGCACGGATGTTGAGTGCCGGCCTCGTCGGCGCTGTTTTGCTGGTGATCGGCAGCGGCTTCTCGTCCTACATCATCGACCTGCGGACCCGCACCGAATCCGCCAACCGCATTCATCAATTGTCGTTCAACGATTCGATGACCGGGCTGCCGAACCGTATCGCGTTCAACGAACGCTTGGCGTTCGGCGTCGCGGAAGCGCACGAGATCGCGCACAAGCTTGCAGCGTTTTCGATCGACATCGACGGCTTCAAAGACATCAACGACCTCTACGGCCATAGCGCCGGCGACATGCTCCTGATCGCGGTCGCCGACCGCATGCGGCTGACGATCGGAGCCGACGAATTTTTGGCGCGACAAGGCGGCGACGAATTTCTGGGCCTGAAAATGTCGGGCCATCATCCGCATGACGCGCAAGCCTTTGCCGAACGTCTTGCACATGTTTTCAAGACTCCGTTCGAGGTACACGGCCAACCCGTCACTCTCACCGCCTCGATCGGATACTCGATCTTCCCGACCGATACGCCGGAGCGCGACCGGTTGCTCAGCAATGCGAAGCTCGCGATGCAGCGAAGCAAACTAGGCCAGCGTGGCGGCATCTGCGCTTACCAAGGCGAAATGGAAGATGCGTCGCGGGCCCGACGCGCATTGTCGCGCGAATTGCAAGGCGCATGCGAACGCGGCGAGCTCGCTTTGCATTATCAGTTGCAAACGCGGCTCGGCGACGGCGCGATCATCGGGGCCGAGGCATTGATGCGCTGGCATCATCCCAAGCGCGGCCTCGTCTCGCCGGCCGACTTCATTCCGCTCGCTGAAGAATCCGACGCGATCGTCCCGATGGGAGAATGGGCGCTGCGCATCGCATGCCGCGACGCCGCCGCCGGCCGCATCCCCGGCATCATCGCCGTGAACCTCTCGCCACGACAGCTTAATCGCGAGGACTTCGCGGACACCATCCACAGCATCCTGATCGAAACCGGGCTGTCGCCGCGACGGCTCGAAATCGAAGTCACGGAGTCGACCGTGATGGCGGACCCGACGCGCGGTCTGCATATCCTGCGCAAGCTGAAAAGCATGGGCATCTCGATTGCGATGGACGATTTCGGCACCGGCCATTCGTCGTTGGCGACGCTGCATTCGTTTCCGTTCGACAAGATCAAGCTCGACCAATCCTTCGTCCGGCGCCTGCCCGAGGATCGCGCCGCCGCCGCCATCGTCAACACGGTGCTGGCGCTCGGCCGCAGCCTCGGCGTTCCCGTGCTGGCGGAAGGAATCGAAACGCAGGCGCAGTGGAATTTCCTGCTCGATCAGGGCTGCGCCGGCGGACAAGGCTATCTGTTCGCGCAACCTGTCGCGATCGAGTCGCTGCCCGCCGCCATCGTCGCTGCGACGACTCTGGTCGAGGCGACGAAGGCTGCATCGGACGCATGCGACGCTTTCGACGATGTCGCAGTCGCGGCCGCCTGATCAGGTCGTCGCCTCGCCCTCGCCTTTGCCCTGCCCGGTCATGAAATCGAAATCGCAGCCTTCGTCGGCTTGCAAAATCGTCTCGTGAAACAGATGCGCGTAGCCGCGCTTCGCCCAGTCGGGCGTCGTCGCGGGTGCCAATGCCGCGCGGCGTGTTTCAAGTTCTGCGTCATCGACGAGCAGATCGATGCTGCGCGCTGCGACATCGAGTTTGATCATATCGCCGTTTCGCACCAGCGCCAGCGGGCCGCCGACCGCGCTCTCCGGCGTGATGTGCAGCACGATGGTGCCGAACGCCGTGCCGCTCATCCGCGCATCCGAAATCCGCACCATGTCCTTCACGCCGGCACGGCCGAGCTTCATCGGGATCGGCAGATAGCCAGCCTCCGGCATGCCCGGCGCGCCTTTCGGCCCGGCATTTCGCAACACCAATACGTCGTCGGCTTTGACGTCGAGATCGGGATCGTCGACGCGGTTGGTCATGTCTTCGACCGAGTCGAACACGACGGCGCGGCCGGTGTGTTGCAGCAGTTGCGGCGACGCCGCCGAATGCTTGATGACTGCGCCGCGCGGCGCAAGGTTTCCATGCAGCACGGCCATCGCGCCTTCCGGCTTGATCGGATTGACGCGTGCGCGGATCACATCCTGTCCCGGCACGTCCTCGGCGGCGGCGACGACGTCGCGCAAGGTTTTGCCTTCGATGGTTTTAGAATCCAGATCGATGAGATCGCCGAGCTGCGCCATCAGCTTCGGCAGGCCGCCGGCGTGGTGGAAGTGCTCCATGTAATGCGAGCCGGACGGCTTGAGATCGATCAGCACCGGCACCTCGCGGCTGAGCTGATCGAACGCCGCGAGATCGATGCGATGCGGCGTGCGGTTGGCGATCGCGGTCAAATGGATGAGGCCGTTGGTCGAGCCGCCGATCGCCTGCAACACGACCTGTGCGTTTCTGAACGCCGCCGGCGTCAGCAGCTCGCTGGGCTTCGGACCTTTGGTCTTCGCCATTTGCGCAGCGACGCGGCCGCTTGCCTCGGCCAACCGGAAACGCTCAGCATGCGGTGCCGGAATCGTGGCGCTCATCGGCAGCGACAGACCGAGCGCTTCGGTGATGCAGGCCATCGTGCTCGCGGTGCCCATCACCATGCAGGTGCCGACCGACGGCGCGAGGCGGCCGTTGACCGCCTCGATCTCGACGGCGTCCATCTCGCCGGCGCGATGCTTGCCCCACAGCCTTCGGCAATCGGTGCAGGCGCCGAGCACCTCGCCTTTGTGATGGCCGACGACCATCGGCCCGACCGGAATGACGACGGTCGGCAGATCGGCCGACACCGCCGCCATGATCTGCGCCGGCAGCGTCTTGTCGCATCCGCCGATCACGGTCACCGAATCCATCGGCTGGGCGCGGATCATCTCCTCGGTGTCCATCGCCATCAGATTGCGCAGATACATCGAGGTCGGAAACGAAAAGCTTTCCGCGATCGAGATGGTGGGAAACACCATCGGCATCGCGCCGGCGAGCATGACGCCGCGTTTTACCGCCTCGATGATTTGCGGGACGTTGCCGTGGCACGGATTGTAGTCGCTGAAGGTGTTGGTGATGCCAACGATCGGGCGATTGAGCGCGTCGTCGGAATAGCCCATCGCCTTGATGAAGGCTTTGCGCAAGAACAGCGAAAATCCGGCATCGCCGTAGCTGGTCAGTCCCTTGCGCAATCCGTCGGCCATGGCGTTTCCTTTTGTTGTTCTGTTGCGGCAGTTATGAAGCGGCGTCGTGGGATATCAAATGTCGGGCAACCGCTTGCGCAGCTTGAGGGTCTGTAGCCTGAATGAGCGTAGCGAAATCCGGGATCGCAGGCACGGCGTTCGCAACGAGCAATGCCGTCATCCCCGCGCAGGCGGGGAAACAGTAGTCCGAGACGTTGTGACTCATAATCAGCCTCGCGGGTTACTGGGTCACCCGGTCTGCCGGCGAGGCGACGAAGACGTCGCTGCGCCCTGGCCGGGTGATGACGGCCGTGCGTGTGGTTCGCACTGCGTGACATCGAACTCGAATTTCAAACAGCCCTAATTCAACTCACACCTCCGCGATCTCGCGGCGCGATGCGCCCGAGGGATGCTGCATTCCTTGCCCTCCAAGTTGAGAGGG
>JANMAN010000732.1:0-15386 GCA_031359885.1 Tardiphaga sp.
GTCACAGGCCGCCCAAGCCGCAGCGCCTCGCCGTCCAGCATCTCTACGGTTTGCCGCGCCGCGACAAATGAACGCTCGATCCGGGTCGCGAGGTAATTGACCACGGTTTCGTCGATCGACATTTGCCGGTCGGCGCAAAATTTGACGATGAGGGCCCGAAACAGCGCGTCGTCCGGCGGGGTGAGCGTGACCACGGGGATGGCACGCAGACGCGAGCGCAAATCCCGCAGTTCGATCTCCATGGCCGACGGCGCGACCCGCGACGTCATCAGGACGAAGCAGCCGTCTTCGCGCGCCATGTTTAGCAAATGAAACAGCGCCCGCTCGTCGAACGCGCCGGCGACGAGATCTTCGACGACGACCGCCGCGGTCGCGAGCGCGCCCGGCACATCCGGCGCGGTCAGCGCATGCGCCATCGTCGAGCGGGCACCGGACGCCTCTGCCCAGATCGAAGCGAGATGGCTTTTGCCGGAGCCTTCGGGTCCGCACAGCATCATCACGCGGTTCGGCCAGTCGGGCCAGCGTTCGATCAGGTTCAAGGCCGCCGAATTGGCGTGGCCCTCAAGGAAATTATCGCGCGACAGGCTCTCGGCATGCGGCAACGTAAACGCCAATTGACGAGGGGGAACGCGGATCGCCAAGCAACACACTCCCTGCCGGCGCGCCGGCAACGCAAACTAGGACGCCGATTGCCCCGGCTCGATCGTGCCCATGTGCCGAACCCATTCGACCAGATACATCGAGATCGAGACCAGCGTGAAAATCGTTACGAAGCCCATCAGGATCGCATCGAACGGCCACGATTTGAAACCGAACGCGAGCGCGGCCAGCACCAAGGCAGCGAAGGCCACCTGCGCCACGGTATTCAGCTTCGAGACCATCAGCGGCTTCATCGGGATCGGCTTGCCGAACAACCATGACACAATCACGGCCGCAACGATCATGATGTCGCGCGACACGACGAGGATCACGATCCAGCGCGGCACCGCGCCCCAGATGCCGAGTGCGACGAAAATCGAGACGAGCAGCGCCTTGTCGGCCAACTGATCGAGCAGCGCGCCGAGTTCGCTCGCCATGTTGAAGCGCTTGGCCAGAAAGCCGTCCACCGCATCGCTGACGCCCGCAATGACGAAAATCGCGAACGCGATCTCCATCTGGTTGGACGCGATTGCCCAGACGATCACGGGGACCAGCAGAATACGGCCGAGAGTGATGATGTTCGGTATGCTCACGCGGCGTGTCCGGCCCTAAATGGTGTTGCGATCCGGCATTTCGCACGAACCGGCCTGTCGTCTATAGCGTATGAGCGGGGAGCGCCAGCGAGCCATTGCGCACGCTGGGAAATCGACGTAACCAGCCCGCGAAATACCCCATCGCCCATAAGGACGACCGCGTATGACCGATCCGAAAAAGGGCCTGACCTACGCGGATGCCGGCGTCGATATCGATGCAGGAAACCGGCTCGTGGACATGATCAAGCCGCTTGTCCGCGCCACCGCCCGCGCCGGAGCGGGCGCCGAGATCGGCGGTTTCGGCGGGCTTTTCGACCTCAAGGCTGCGGGTTTCATCGATCCCGTGTTGGTGGCGGCGACGGACGGCGTCGGTACCAAGGTCAAGATCGCGATCGAGGCCAACATCCATGACGGCATCGGCATCGACCTCGTGGCGATGTCGGTCAACGACCTCGTCGTGCAAGGCGCAGAGCCGCTGTTCTTTTTGGATTACTTCGCTTGCAGCAAGCTCGATCCGGAGGCTGCGGCCGTCATTGTTGCAGGCGTGGCGGAAGGCTGCCGCGAAAGCGGCTGCGCGCTGATCGGCGGCGAGACCGCCGAGATGCCCGGTCTCTACAAAGACGGCGACTACGACCTCGCGGGATTTGCGGTCGGCGCGGCCGAGCGCGGCACGCTGCTGCCGACGCCGGATATCGCGGAAGGCGACGCTGTGATCGGCCTCGCCTCGTCCGGCGTCCATTCGAACGGCTTCTCGCTGGTGCGCAAGATCGTCGAGCGCACCGGCCTCGGTTTCGACGCGCAAGCGCCGTTCTCGCCGGTCTTGACGCTCGGCGGCGCTCTGCTTACGCCGACGAAACTTTATGTGAAATCATGCTTGCGCGCGATCCGCGAAACCGGCGCGGTGAAAGGCCTTGCCCACATCACCGGCGGCGGGTTCACCGACAATATCCCGCGCGTGCTACCGAAGCATCTCGGCGTCCGCATCGATCTTGCCGCGGTCAGTGTTCTGCCGGTGTTCAAATGGCTTGCGGCCGAAGGCAACATCGCCGAACTCGAATTGCTGCGCACCTTCAACTGCGGGATCGGCATGGTCGCGATCGTCAAACCGGACGCCGTGCAACAGGTGATGGACACTTTCCGCGATGCCGGAGAAACGGTGACGTTGCTTGGCGAGGTCATCGCGACCGACGGCGTGCCGCGCGTCGTCTCTGACGGCCATCTCGATCTGGCCCTGTGACGATGGCGAAGAAGCGCGTCGCTATTCTGATTTCGGGTCGCGGCTCCAACATGGCCGCACTGATCGACGCGATCAAATTCGACTCCAACTTTCCGGCCGAGATCGCGCTCGTGATGTCGAACATCGCCGACGCGCCGGGGCTTGCGATCGCGCAACAGGCCGGCGTCGCGACGCTCGTGATCGAGAGCAAGCCTTACGGCAAAGACCGCGCGGGGTTCGAAGCACAATTGCAGACTGCGCTCGACGATGCGCGGATCGACTTCATCTGCCTCGGCGGATTCATGCGGTTGTTCACGCCGGAGTTCGTGCAGCGCTGGCATGGCCGGATGCTGAACATCCACCCGTCGCTGTTGCCGTCATTTCCCGGCCTCGATCCGCACGGCCAAGCGCTGCGCGCAGGCGTGAAGCTATCCGGCGCGACCGTGCATTTCGTGATCGCCGAGACCGATGCCGGCCCGATCGTGATGCAAGGCGCGGTTTGCGTGCGCGACGACGACACAGCGGAAACGCTGGCCGCGCGCGTTCTTGCGGTCGAGCATCGGATTTATCCGGCAGCACTGCGTCTCGTCTGCAGCGGGGCCGTTACGCTGGACGGCGATATGTGCCGCACGACGGCGCAAGGCAGCGCCGACGCGATATTGGTGTCGCCGACGATGCCTTGAACGGCCTCGTCAAGCTGAGTGCGGCGCCGTCCCGATTTCACGGAGGCGCTTGCGCCGCCACAACGAGCCGACAGCGAGCACCACGAGTACGCCGATCACCTGGCAGACATGCTCGGGTCCATGACCGCCCGGACCGAATTGCGGACTGAGCCCTATTCCGGTGATGATCGAGTCGAGACCGGAACCTAGCCCGCCTGCGAAAAACCGCTGCACAAACGGCGCAACAGCAGGGTCCGTCGCAATCACGTCTCCGGCAATCCAACCGAGCAGCGCCGCGCCGAGCCAGATGAGGATCGGCAGCTTCTCAAGAACGGCCATGATGATCGCCGCACCGGCCACGATCAACGGGACGCTGACCAGCAGGCCTAAGATCAGCAGCGGCACGCTGCCGTTGGCAGCCGCAGCAACCGCGATGACGTTGTCGAGGCTCATCACGATGTCTGCGACGACCACGATCTGAACGGCGGCCCACAGATGCGAGGCGGCCGCGACGCCATCCTCTTCCTGCTTTTCGGGAACCAGAAGTTTCGCCGCGATCACGATCAGAGCGAGACCGCCGATCAATTTCAAATACGGCAATTCGAGCAGGGTCGCGACGATGCCGGTGAAGATGATGCGCAGGATCACCGCTGCGGCGGCTCCGAGGATCATGCCCCATTTGCGCTGCTGCGGCGCGAGACCACGGCAGGCCATCGCGATCACCAACGCGTTGTCGCCGGACAACAACACGTTGATCCAAATGATCTTGCTAACAGCGACCCAGAAGGTCGGCTGCTGCATCTCGACCTTGAACTGGGCGATGACCGACCCGATCGTCGCAGGATCGAAAATATTGAATATCCAGTCCACGGCCCACTCCCTACGACGATTTATTTTTTAATTCGAAGACACCCGGCTTCGGAGAAGTCGGGTGTCTTTGGCTGTCGCGTTAACCGACGATTTCATTGCCCGAAAAGAACTGCGCGATCTCGATCGCGGCCGTATCGGTGGCGTCCGAGCCGTGAACCGAATTCTCGCCGATCGATTTCGCATGCAGCTTGCGGATCGTTCCGTCGGCAGCCTTGGACGGATCGGTCGCACCCATCACGTCGCGATGCTTGAGAACGGCGCCTTCGCCCTCGAGGACCTGGACGACAACCGGCGCGGAGATCATGAAATCGACCAGTTCGCCGAAGAACGGACGCGCCTTGTGAACGCCGTAGAACGTCTCGGCCTGCTCGCGGGTCATGCGGATGCGCTTCTGGGCGACGATGCGCAGGCCGGCCTTTTCGATCAGGGCGTTGATCGCGCCGGTCAGATTGCGCTCGGTCGCGTCGGGCTTGATAATCGAAAAGGTGCGCTCAATCGCCATGTTATCGTCCTTGAAGAGATGTGGTGGGAGGATTGCGGCGCTTATATCGGCGTGGCCCGCGCACCGCAAGGCAGCGGCCGAGCCGTCGGATTTAATCTAGATGAACGATTTCTGACTCGACCAAGCGGCTGGCGTTCAGGTTTCGCGCCTTACGCTCATCGCTCGATGTCATCGGCGGCCTGTCCGCTTCATAGGAGGAGACGACGATGTTACGCAAATTCATACTGGCTGGCGTTGCAGTGATGGCGATCGGTGCTGCGGCCTTGGCGCCGACAACGGCATCCGCGCGCGGTGGACATGGTGGTGGCGGCCATGGTGGTGGCCATGGCGGCGGCGGACATCACGGCGGTGGATTTCACGGCGGTGGGTTTCATGGCGGCGGCGGCGGTTGGCATGGCGGACACCGCGGCGGTTGGCATGGCGGACACCGCGGCGGCCCCCGCTTTTTTGTCGGCGGACCGCGCTATTACGGCGGCTACGGCGGCGGCTGTCTGGTCCGACGCGTCGTGCCGACCCCGTGGGGTCCGCGCGTCCGGCTGATCAATCGTTGCTACTGATCCTCATCCGTTAGATCCATGAGAGAAACCCGGCAGCCGTCAGCGGTCGGGTTTTTTGCTGTCTGAAGTCAGCACTATGATACCTCTCTTGATTCATTCAACCTTTACTCAATTGCCGTGAGATGGTTTTTTGCGGAAACGATTCCGACGCCGATGACTTGGTCAAAGTCTAACGACGCTCACGACCGACGTGGAACGAGTAATGGCCGACCGACCCGACAAAAGCTTGCCGCTCGACTCCGAGACGAGCACCTCGATCTGCAAGGCCATCGGCGATCGGTTGCAGCAGAACCTCGGTCCCGAAGCGCCGATGCCGTCCAGCTTGCAGCGCTTGATCGACGAGATGCATCGTCAGGAAATGCTCGGAAAGTCGTAAGACGCGCGCAATTGATGCTGCCGGGCGTTGGGTGGGGTTGCGTTTGTGTTGCATTGCGGTGAAAACCCCGAATGCTCTCAATCACCGAAATATCGATCCGGATCGCCGGACGCTTGTTGATCGATCACGGAACCGCTCAGATCGTTCCGGGATCGCGCGTCGGCTTTGTCGGACGCAACGGCGTCGGTAAATCGACGCTTTTCAGCGCGATCCGCGGCGAATTGCCGACCGAAACCGGGACCATCGCCGTCCCGCCTCGTTGGCGGGTCGGCAGTCTCGCGCAAGAAGCGCCGGACGGCCCGGAAAGCCTGATCGACGTCGTGCTGAAGGCCGATTTGGAGCGCCACACGCTGCTGGCCGAAGCCGAGACCGCCAACGATCCCGAACGGATCTCTGAAATCCAAACCCGGCTCGTCGACATCGAGGCACATTCGGCCCCCGCCCGCGCCGCCGCCATCCTGAGCGGACTCGGATTCTCCACGGCCGATCAGGCGCGCGGCTGCCAGGAATTCTCCGGCGGTTGGCGCATGCGCGTGGCGCTCGCAGCGACTTTGTTTTCCGCGCCGGACCTACTGCTGCTTGACGAGCCGACCAACTATCTCGATCTCGAAGGCACGCTGTGGCTCGAAGACCATCTCGCGAATTACCCGCGCACGGTCATCGTCATCAGCCATGATCGCGATCTGCTCGACACGTCGGTCGATCAAATCCTGCACCTCGATCGCGGCAAGCTGACGCTCTACAAGGGCACCTACTCGTCCTACGAGGAGCAGCGCGCCACCAAGGAAATGCTCGACGCAAAGCACGTCAAGAAGCAGATGGCGGAACGCCAGCGACTGCAATCCTTCGTCGATCGCTTCAAGGCCAAAGCCTCGAAAGCCAAGCAGGCGCAGTCGCGCGTCAAGATGCTCGAAAAGATGAAGCCGATCTCGGCGCTCGTGACGAACGACGTGCGCGAGATCACGTTTCCGACGCCCGAGAAAATTCTGTCGCCGCCGATCATCGCGGCCGACAACGTGTCGGTGGGCTACGAGCCCGGCAAGAACGTCCTCAACCATGTGACGCTGCGCATCGACAATGACGACCGCATTGCCCTGCTCGGCTCCAACGGCAACGGCAAATCCACATTGGTGAAATTGCTTGCCGGCAAGCTCGCGCCGGTGTCCGGTCATGTCACGCGTGCGGATAAATTGTCGGTCGGCTATTTCGCGCAGCATCAGACCGACGAACTCGACCTCGAAGGCTCGCCATACGATCACGTCCGCAGGCTGATGCCGGACGCGACGGAGACCAAAGTGCGCGGCCGTGTCGGCGCGATCGGTTTTTCCGGCAAAGCCGGCGACACCACGGTCAAGTCTTTGTCGGGCGGCGAGAAGGCCCGATTGCTGTTGGGTTTGGCGACGTTCTACGGCCCGAACATGATCATCCTCGACGAGCCGACCAACCATCTCGACATCGACAGCCGCGCGGCTTTGGCCGAAGCCATCAACGAATTTCCCGGCGCGATCATCATGGTCAGCCATGACCGTTATTTGATCGAAGCTTGCGCCGATCAATTGTGGGTCGTCGCCGACCGCACCGTGACGCCCTATGACGGCGATCTCGACGACTACCGCCGCGCGGTGCTGTCATCGCGCGGCTTACGTGTCGCATCACGCGACCGCCATGCGTCTGGCGGCAGCCAGGATCGGAACGGGTCGCGCGAGAAGGTTCAGAAGCCGAAAGAAAAACGCGTGCCGCTCAAGCAGCGCGTCGCCGAGGCCGAGGCCGAGATCGCGCGCATCACCGGCATCATCGCGAAGATCGATACGGCGCTGGCGACGCCTGGGCTGTTTAAGAAAGACCCGAAGCAGGCGGCGCAACTCGGCAAGGCCCGCGCGGGTGCCGAGGCTGCCTTGCAGAAGGCGGAAGACGACTGGCTCTCGACGAGTTCGGAATATGATCGCGCGACGGGGTGATCGAAGCTTCTACCCGTTGACGCGTCGTTTCTGACGCGCGGGCTTTGCCTGCGGAGCGGCTTCCGGACCGCGTTCGACCATCGACAGACGTCCACCGGTGAAGGTGTAGATGCCGGCGCGCGGACCGCGCGTATAGGTCAGCACCGCGAGACGATCGCCGCGCGGAGTGTTCGAGAGCTGCACATTGTCCGGCGCGCCCGCGCCACGCGCGACGTCGCATTCGGTATGGCCGAGCGCCACGGTGCCGGATGACGTCGGCGGCGCACCCGCAGCACCATTGGCGAGCGCGTTGGCGTCCTGCGGTCCCATGCCGGGGCATGCACCTTCGGCGCTGATGAGATCTTCCGGACCGACGGCCTTCTCCGGAGTCAGCGGCGGGGTTTCGATCGAAACGTTTTTGATGAAGACCCGGCCCGGCCGCGAAAACCAGTCGGCGTCCTTCGACAACAAGTCGGACGAGAACATATCGGACGCACCGGCGCAGCCTGCCAACAAAGGCGCAATCAGTGCAAGGCCGAGCAGCCGACGATGTGAATTCAAGTGTCGCACGATTTCGTTTCCCCACGCGGCCGGTCGCCTGTCCCACCATTCATTTGCGGCGCGACCATGGCTGCCAGTTCATCGAACGCCATCATGCGCTGATATCATGAAGCATTGGTATTGGCCATTCCCCGACGCTGCCATCGTCCCTGCTCGTCCGCCTGCCAATAGGTGACGTCGTGGCCTTGAGCCTTGCTGGCGGACCAAGCGCTACGGGCTTGCGCCAACGCATCGTCATCGTCGCCGTCGAACACCAGAACCAACCGCTCATACTGCGCCGCGTCATCCGGCAACGACGCGTTATCGACCAGAAATCGGACCTGCGCACGATTGGGATTGGCGGCATCGATCGTGAGCAGAACCGGCTGCTCGGCAGCGTCGGCGGCGCGCCAGGTCGCATGCGGTAAAAACGAATCGTCGCGGTAGGTCCACAGATGGCCGTCGAGCGCATCGACGCGCTCCTCGGACGACGCCTGCACGACGACGCGCCAGCCCCGTGCCAGCGACTTTTCGAGCAACGGCGGCAGCACTTTTTCGAGTGGCATGTTCTGCAAATGATAGAACAAGACTTCGGTCATGCGCCCTCGTCATTGCGAGCTAGAACCATTTCGGCCCTTGCCGGATTGGTTCGATGCGAAGCAATCCAGCTTTTTTTCGCTATCAAGGAAGACTGGATTGCTTCGTCGTCATTATTTCTCATCAGGGAGAAATAATGGCTCCTCGCAATGACCCCTACTTCTTCGCTTCGTAATGCTCGGCGACGAGGCGATCGAGCAGCCGCACGCCATAACCCGAACCCCAGCTATGGTTGATGTCGGTTTTAGGCGCGCCCATCGCCGTACCCGCGATGTCGAGATGCGCCCACGGCGTCCCATCGACGAAACGCTGCAGAAACTGCGCGGCCGTAATCGAGCCGCCGTTGCGCGTGCCTGTGTTCTTCATGTCGGCGAATTGCGAGTCGATCTGCTTGTCGTATTCCGGACCGAGCGGCATGCGCCAAACGCGTTCGCCGGTGGTCTCGCCCACTGCGTGAAGGCGCTGCGCTAGTTCATCGTTGTTGGAAAACAGGCCAGCATATTCGGTGCCGAGCGCAACCATGATCGCGCCGGTGAGCGTTGCCAGATCGATCATGAATTTCGGCTTGTAGTTTTTGGCGACGTACCAGAGCACGTCGGCCAGCACGAGACGCCCTTCGGCATCGGTGTTGATGATCTCGATGGTTTGGCCCGACATCGAGGTGACGATGTCGCCGGGGCGCTGCGCGTTGCCGTCGGGCATGTTCTCCACAATGCCGATCGCGCTCACGACATTCACTTTTGCCTTGCGCGCGGCGAGTGCGTGCATCAGTCCGACCACGCAGGCTGCGCCGCCCATGTCGCCCTTCATGTCTTCCATGCTGCCGGACGGCTTGATCGAGATGCCGCCGGTGTCGAAGGTCACGCCCTTGCCGATAAACGACACCGGCTGTTCGCCTTTCTTGCCGCCGTTCCAGCGCATGATGACGACGCGGCTCGGCTGAACCGAGCCTTGGCCGACGCCCAGCAGCGCGCCCATCTTCAGCTTGGTCATCGCCTTGACGTCGAGCACGTCGACTTCGACGCCGAGCTTACGCAATTCGCTGGCGCGACGCGCGAATTCGACTGGGTACAGAACGTTCGGCGGCTCGTTGACGAGTTCGCGCGCGAGAATGACACCGTCGACGACGGCACTGTCCGGTGTGAACGCCTTCTTGGCAGCAGCGATGTCATCGACGGCGAACGAAACGTTCACAATGCCCGGCTTGTCGTCGTCGTCCTTTTTCTTGGTCTTGTAGCGGTCGAACGAATAAGCGCGCAGCCGCATCCCTGACGCAATGGCCGCCGCCTGCGTGGCCGTCATCGGCCCGGACGGCATCTCCGACATCACGGTGACGGCGTTGCTGCCCGAGACCTTGCCGGCGACCACACCGCCGAATTTCAGCAGATCGTGCTCTTTCAAGTCCGACAGCTTTCCAGTGCCGACGACCAGCAAGCGCGACGCCTTGAGGCCTTCCGGCGCCAGGATATCGAGAGTGCCGCTGCTCTTGCCCTTGAAACGGCCCGTCGCGGCGGCGCGTTTGACCAGTGCTGCGGCACTTCCGAACGCTTTCGTGGTCGCCGGCCCCATCTTGAGCGCGTCGTCGCAAAAGACCACGAGAACGCCGCTGGCAGCGGCGGACAATGGAACGAAGCCGACCTTGACGGCGTCGGGCATAGGTAAATCCTCCAAAAACAATCAGGTCGATCTGCGGACGCGCGAACCGCCGGGGCGACGGTCTCTCGGAAGCGCTGCATCCGTGTTCCCGTGCAGTATGGCCCGAGCGCGCCGCCGCTGCCAAGCGCGCAGGACACGGTTCACGATTTATTAAGCCTAACCAAAGCGCGCCTTGGCCCAGCCATTTTGTTGACCGATCAAGCACCTGTTATGCTGAATAGTAAATTCACGATAACGGCGGCGCGGCCCTGGGGGCATTCCGGCAACGGGATTGGGCGCGGCGGCCGACGGACGGTTCGGGTGGGATTGCACTGAAATAATGGGGTCCATCGACAGGTACATCTTCCGCACGACGCTCGCGTCGTTTGCGCTGGTGCTGGTCAGCCTCACGGGCGTGATCTGGATCACGCAGGCGTTGCGTGGCATCGATCTGATGACCAGTCAGGGCCAAACCATCCTGACCTTTCTCGGCATCACCGGCTTGGCGATTCCCGTCCTTGTTCTCGTCATCGCGCCAATCGCGTTGATGATCGCAGTCGCCCATACGCTGAACAAGCTCGCGACCGACTCGGAAATCATCGTCATGAACGCCGCCGGCCTGTCGCCGATCCGGCTGTTCTTGCCGTTCATCTACGCCACGATCATCGTATCCATGATCGTCGCATTCATCGGCGCCTATATGGCGCCGGACGGAATGCGACGGCTGAAGCGCTGGGATGCCGAGATCACGGCCGACGTGCTCGCCAATATCTTGCAGCCAGGTCGGTTCGCGCAGCTCGACCAAAATCTGACGATTCGCGTGCGCGAAAGGCAACCTGGTGGTCTGCTGGTCGGCATCTTCGTGGACGACCGCCGCGATCCGAAAGAACGCGTCAGCATCATCGCCGATCACGGCACCGTCTTGAAAAACGATTCGGGCTCGTTCCTGATTTTGGAAGACGGCAATCTGCAGCGCTTCGAGACCGGCAAAACCGATCCCGCACTGGTGGCGTTCAGCCGCTACGGCTTCGACATGTCGAAGTTCTCCAAGCAAAGCGGCGACGTGATCTACGGCATTCGCGAGCGCTATCTGTGGGAACTGGCATGGCCGGCGGCCGACGATCCGATCTACATTCAAATGGCCTCGCAGTTTCGCGCCGAGATGCATGATCGCATCCTGGCATCGATCTATCCGTTCGCTTTTGCGGCTGTGACATTTGCGTTTCTTGGATCACCTCGCACGACGCGTCAGAGCCGCAACTTCTCGATCGGCTCCGCGATCGCCGCCGTGTTCAGCATGCGGTTGATCGGTTTTGCCTGTTCGGTGATGTCGGTGAAATCGCCGTCCGCTATTCTGGTGCAATATCTGATGCTGGCCGGCAGCATCGGTGCGAGCATTTGGATCGTCGTCGGCGGCATCGTCGTCGAACCACCTGCAAAATTGATGGAAGCGATCAATCGCTCCAATGCACGCCTGCTGCGTCTGGTCGGACGGCCGGTGTCGACATGAACATGATGGTCAGCACGCTCGGGCGTTATTTTGCCGGCCGCTTCGTCACGGCGGCTATCAGCGTGTTCATCAGCATTTTTCTGTTGCTGGTGCTGGTCGATTACATCGAGATGGTCCGCCGAACATCAAGCCTCGTTTCGGTGTCGGCGGTCATGGTGGCGCAGACCTCGCTTTACCGGGTGCCGCAACTGCTCGAAAAGCTGATGCCGTTCTGCATTTTGATCGGCGGCATGACTTGCTATCTGGCGCTGTCGCGGCGTCTGGAGCTCGTCATCGCGCGAGCGGCCGGTGTCTCGGCCTGGCAATTCGTGGCGCCTGCGCTCGGTAGCGCTTTGATCATGGGGATTCTTGCGACGATCGCTTACAATCCGATGTCGGCTTATATGCGCGAACGCTCCAAGCAGATGGAAGCCGAGATGTTCGGCGGCGTCCCCGGCGGCGGCATTCAAGACGCCTCGGGATTTTGGATCAATCAGATCAACACCGACGGTCAGTACATCATCAACGCCGCTCGCAGCGAGCAACAGGGCGTCCGTCTGACAGGCATGACCGTTTTCAGCTTCAGCAACGATCTGCGGTTTCAAGAGCGGATCGAAGCACGCGAGGCGACACTCGAAACCGGCCGCTGGCTGTTCAAGGACGTTCGTCGCTACCGACTCAATCAGCCGCCGATCGATCAGGCGACGTTAGCGATTCCCACATCGCTTACCCCGTCGCAGGCGCGGAACAGTTTTTCGACCCCGGAAACCGTGTCATTTTGGCAACTTCCCTCCTATATCCGCTCGTCCGAGAGTTCCGGCTTTGCCACCGCGGGCTACAAGCTGCAGTATCAGAAGCTCATTGCGCAGCCGTTTTTGTTGGTCGCGATGGTCATGCTGGCGGCGGCGGTGAGCCTTCGGTTCTTCCGCTTCGGTGGCGTGCAGAAAATGGTTTTGAGTGGCGTGGCTTCGGGGTTTCTGCTCTACGTTTTGTCTAAGGTGACCGAAGATTTGAGCAAGGCTGAATTGATGCATCCGATCGCTGCGGCATGGTTGCCAGTTGGCGTCGGAGGCCTCTCCGGTTTCATGGCCTTGTTGTTTCAGGAGGACGGGTAGTGGCCAGCGTCGCCGCCCGCCATGGGCAGTCTGACGTGTCGATGCTGCGCAATGTGATGCGCGGCGATCGCGGCCGCATGTCTGCAATCCTGACGATGGCGGTCGCGCCCGTGGTCGGCATGCTTCTGGCAGGTGCGATCTCCGTCGCAACGCCCGGCCCCGCTGCTGCGCAAGGTTTCACCTACAATCCTGCTCCGACGCGCCCGAAGCCGCCTAAAGCGGCTCAAGACGGGCAGATGATGGTCCAGGCCACCGAGGTCAATTACGATTACGCCAATTCGCGCGTGTCGGCCGTCGGCAATGTGCAGATGTTCTACAACGGCACGTCCGTCGAAGCCGATAAGCTGATCTACGATCAGAAGACCAAACGCCTGAGCGCCGAAGGCAACATCCGCATGACCGATGCGGATGGCCGCATTACCTACGCCGAGCAACTCGAACTCAGCGACGATTACCGCGACGGCTTCGTCGATTCGCTGCGGGTCGATACCGCCGATGCGACGCGGATGGCAGCTTCGCGCGCCGACCGCTCGAACGGCAACTACACCGTCTTCGAAAATGGCGTCTACACCGCCTGTGCACCTTGCCGCGAGGATCCGAAGAAGCCGCCGCTGTGGCAGGTGAAGGGCGCCCGGATCATCCACGATCAGGGCGAGAAGATGCTGTATTTCGAGGACGCGCGCCTCGAGTTCTTCGGCGTGCCGCTAGCTTATCTGCCCTACTTCTCGACACCCGATCCGTCGGTGAAGCGAAAGACCGGCTTCCTGATGCCGTTCGGGACCTACACCGACAAGTATGGCGTCGGCTTCGAAGCGCCGTTCTATTGGGCGATCGCGCCCGACATGGATGCGACCTTCTCGCCGCGCGTGACCACACGTCAGGGTGTGCTGTTCCAGGGCGAATTCCGCCAGCGCCTGATGGACGGTGCCTATTCGATCCGCGCCTACGGAATCAATCAGCTCGAACCCGGCGCGTTCGCCTGCGGTCCCGGCGATCGCCAGTTCCGCGGCGGTGTCGACGCGCACGGCCAGTTCGCCTTGAACGACAAATGGGTGTGGGGCTTCGATGCCGTCGCCTTGTCGGACTACACGTTCCTGCAGGACTATCGGCTGGTCCAGTACAAGGATCCGCTGAATTCGCTGCTGAACATGCCTACCGAAGCGATCTCTCAGCTTTATCTCACCGGCGTCGGCAATCGCAGCTTCTTCGATGCGCGCACGATCTATTATCTGAGCTATTCGGGCAATCAGAGCCAGGTGCCCATCGTCCATCCCGTGGTCGATTACAACAACGTCATCAACCATTCGATCTTGGGCGGCGAGTTCAGCTACAAATTCAATCTGACGAGCCTGAGCCGCGATCAGGCGGCCTTTGACTCGATCACGACGGTTGCGAATACGAACGGGCTTTGCTCGCTCACGTCGGCCGATCCGCTCGCACGAACGCCGGGCAATTGCCTGCTGCGCGGCGTGCCCGGCACCTACACCCGCTTCAGCGCCGAGGCGCAGTGGCGCAAATCCTACACCGACCCGTTGGGTCAGATCTGGACACCGTTCGCCATCCTGCGCGCCGATGCGATCAACGCATCGATCTCGAATCAGCCCGGCGTGTCGAACTTCCTGCCTGTCGGCGACACCAACGAACTGCGCCTGATGCCGACGGTCGGCTTCGAGTATCGCTATCCGTTCATCAACGTTCAGCCTTGGGGCACGACGATCGTCGAGCCGATCGCGCAGGTCATCGTCCGTCCGAACGAAACCTTCGCAGGACGCTTCCCCAACGAAGACGCGCAGAGCGTGATCTTCGACGCGAGCAACCTGTTCAGCGTCGATAAATTTTCCGGCTATGACCGTATCGAAGGCGGCGGTCGCGCCAATGTCGGCATCCAGTCGACGACGCAGTTCGACCGCGGCGGCTCGATCAGCGCGCTGTTCGGCCAGTCCTATCAACTGTTCGGTCTGAACTCCTACGGCATCGCCGATACCGTCAATACCGGCCTCAACTCGGGTCTCGAGACGCGTCGCTCCGACTACGTCGCGCGCTTGAACTACGCGCCCAACCGAACGTTCACCGCCAGCACGCGCGCCCGCATCGACGAAGCGACCTACAACATCCAGCGCTTCGAGGCCGAAGGCAAAGCCTCGTTCGACCGCTGGAGCGTCAGCATCTTGTACGGCAATTACGCTCCGCAGCCGGAGCTCGGCTACCTGACGCGCCGGCAGGGCATCCTCGGCAGCGGCACGATCAAGCTCGCGACAAACTGGGTGGTCGCAGGCGGCGCTCGATGGGACCTCGAAGCGAACGCGATCAACCAGTACACCGTTGGTGCCGGCTACGTTGACGACTGCTTCGTTCTGGCTCTGAACTACGTCACGTCCTACACCTATACCAACAACATCACAGCGCCACAGCTTAGCCACGCTGTCATGTTCCAGATCGGGTTGCGGACGATTGCCACCACGTCCTCGACTGCCGGACCCAGCGGCATACAATAGAGCCGGCTCGATGCCGCCCGAGAATCACTCCCGCGCCGCGCATCCAGTTCGAAGGGCTGAGCGGCACCAGCGCCGGTGCGATGAACGCGGTGCTGGTCGCCGAGGGCTGGCGCAAAGGCGGACGTGACGGCGCGCGCGAGGCGCTCGATCGCTTCTGGTCGGC
>JANMAN010000494.1:0-1941 GCA_031359885.1 Tardiphaga sp.
TTCTTCCCTCTCCCCTTGTGGGAGAGGGTGGACCGGACGAAGTCCGGGCCGGGTGAGGGGTCTTGATTAAACTCAACCCCTCACCCGACTTCGCTTCGCGAAGTCACCCTCTCCCACAAGGGGAGAGGGGACGCAGAACTCATATGCTTCTACTCGATAGACCGTGCTTTAGGACAATCTGAATGATCGGCCTCTATCTCCTCGCGTTGTTGCTCGGCTATCTGCTGGGCTCGATCCCGTTCGGGTTGATTCTGACGCGCGCCGCCGGCACGCAGGATCTGCGCACGGTCGGCTCCGGCAATATCGGCGCGACCAACGTGTTGCGCACCGGCCGCAAAGGGCTCGCCGCAGCGACATTGATCGGCGATGCGTTGAAAGGCACGGCGGCGGTGATCATCGCCGGTGCCTTCGCGGGCCCCTATGCGGCAATGATCGCCGGGCTCGGCGCATTTCTCGGCCATCTCTTTCCGGTGTGGCTGAGATTCAAAGGCGGCAAAGGTGTCGCGGTCTATATCGGCATTATGCTCGGCCTGTTTTGGCCGGCGGCGTTGGTGTTCTGCCTGGCGTGGCTGGCGACAGCCTTCACGTCGAAATACTCCTCGCTGTCGGCGCTGGTCGCCAGTGCCGTCACGCCGGTGATGTTGTGGCTGTTCGGCCAGCCCAACCTCGCAATCCTCGCAGCCATTTTAACGTTGCTGCTGTGGTACATGCACCGCGAAAACATCGCGCGGTTGCAGGCCGGGACCGAGGGCAAAATCGGAGCGAAGTAAAACGTCATCGCCCGGCGAGGGTCATCGGCGACGCCTTCGTCGTCCGATCACCCGATGACCGGGCGATCCAGTATGCCGCGAGGCAAATGTCTGAGCTTTGACGTTGCGGACTACTGGACCCCCGCCTTCGCGGGGGTGACGGTTTCCGAGGTCTCTACACCTTAAGGTTGCTGATTTCCAAATCCTGCGCGATGCTCCCTGCGAGGGGATTGCGCGCATGAACGAGCCATCGCAGGCGACGACGCATCTGACCGACGCCAAGCGCGTCGATTGGCTGCGGCTGATCCGCAGCGACCGCGTCGGCCCGCGCACCTTCCGCTCGCTCGTCAATCATTTCGGCAGCGCAGCGTCGGCCCTCGAGCGGCTGCCCGATCTCGCCAAGCGCGGCGGCGCGCGGCCAGGCCGCATCTGCACGGAGGCCGATGCGAAACGCGAGATCGAGCTATCCACCAAAATGAATGTCAGCCTGCGCGCGCCCGGTGAGGCCGGTTATCCGCCGCAACTGGCGAGCCTCGACGATGCGCCGCCGCTGCTCGGCATTCGCGGCTCCATCCCGGCACTGATGAAGCCGATGATCGGCATCGTCGGCTCGCGCAACGCGTCGGGGGCCGGCCTGAAATTCGCCGGCGTGCTAGCGCGCGATCTTGCCGAGGCCGGCTTCGTCGTGGCATCGGGCCTCGCGCGCGGAATCGATCAAGCCGCGCATCGCGCCGCCCTCGCAGGCGGCACGCTTGGGGTGCTCGCCGGCGGCCACGACCGCATCTATCCGCCCGAACATGAGGGCTTGCTGGCCGACATGCTCGTGGCCGGCGGCGCGATCTCCGAAATGCCGCTCGGGCATGCGCCGCGCGCGCGGGATTTTCCGCGTCGCAATCGGTTGATCTCCGGCGTCGCGCTTGGCGTCATCGTCGTCGAGGCCGCGCATCGTTCGGGCTCGTTGATCACGGCGCGGATCGCCGCCGAACAGGGCCGCGAAGTGTTCGCCGTCCCCGGCTCACCGCTCGATCCGCGCGCGGCCGGCACCAACGATCTCATCAAGCAGGGCGCGACGCTGATCACGGAAGCGGCCGACGTCGTCAGCGCCGTGCGACCGATCATGGACCGGCCGATCGATCTGCCTACCGCCGAACCGGAGTTCGCGATGCCACCGGCCGAACCCGACCAAAGCGAG
>JANMAN010000766.1:0-5088 GCA_031359885.1 Tardiphaga sp.
TCTGCAGCGCATTCACCAATTCGGGCTCGAACGGCGCGCAGCGGCCGGTGGTGCCGAAGGTGCCGTCGCGCGTCGCGCGGCCGGCGCGACCGGCGATCTGCGAGAACTCCGACGGATTGAGCCGGCGAAACTGGTAGCCGTCATATTTACGATCGGAGGCGAACGCGACATGATCGACGTCGAGATTGAGCCCCATGCCGACGGCGTCGGTGGCGACGAGATAATCGACGTCGCCGCTCTGGAACATCGCCACTTGTGCATTGCGGGTGCGCGGCGAGAGCGAACCCAGCACCACGGCCGCGCCGCCATGTTGCCTCCGGATCAATTCGGCGATGGCATAAACCTCGTCGGCCGAGAAGGCGACGATCGCGGTGCGTCGCGGCTGGCGCGTGATCTTACGGTCGCCGGCGAATTCAAGCTGCGACAGGCGCGGCCGCGTCACGATGCTCGCACCGGGCAGCAAGCGTTCGATGATCGGCCGCATCGTCGCGGCTCCAAGGAGGAGCGTCTCGTCGCGACCACGGCGATTGAGGATGCGATCGGTGAAGACATGGCCGCGTTCGAGATCGGCCGCGATCTGAATTTCATCGACGGCGAGAAACGACACGTCGAGATCGCGCGGCATCGCCTCGACGGTCGAGACCCAATAACGTGGCTTCGACGGCTTGATCTTCTCCTCGCCGGTGATCAGCGCGACGGACTCGGGCCCGGCGCGATCGGCGATCTTGTTGTAGACCTCGCGCGCCAAAAGCCGCAGCGGCAACCCGATGATCCCCGACGAATGCGCAAGCATGCGCTCGATCGCCAGATGCGTTTTGCCGGTGTTGGTCGGTCCGAGCACCGCGGTGACACCCGCGCCGGGGGCGCGCTCGTTTGCGAACGACGACGAAGAACTGGAATAGACCATCAGGGCGGAGACTTCCGGGCGAACGCGCGTCGCCTGAGCGTTAGAATATAACAATGTGGCAGGCGTCGCTTGAGACCATCCTTCGAGGCTCGCCGACCGACGACGAAGATGTCGCCGGTGCGGCTTCGCACCTCAGGATGACGTTGTGCCCGTTGTTGTCCGTCACCCTGAGGTGCTCGCCTGATCGCGCCCTTGCGCGTTCATTCGGCGAGCCTCGAAGGGCGACGGCTAGCAAACATGGGAAGGCATCCTGCTATTACGCTAAAAAACTGTCCTATAACGCGACGCTTCGAGGCCGTTCGATTAGGCTTTGGAACGAGGACGGAACGAAGCGTGCCCGAATCGCTGACTCATCTCACGACGGTTTCGTTCTCCACATCATCTCGCGTTGAATCGACTGAGCCCACACTAGATCGGGTTCGCGCAAGCGCGGCAAGCCCGCTGATCTCGTTGCAACTCTTAACAGGTCGAGTCCATCGCACCGGGCAAAGAGTCAACAGGATTCACATCGCGTCGCGATGATTATTGCGTGCGTGCGGTCGAGCGCGGCGGCGCGGCGGAGGTGACGAACTGCGTCGCTTCGAGCATCGCGGTCCCCAGCGGCGTCGGCACCGTCATGCGATACGGTGCCAGCACGCGGGTGCCCGCGATCGGCGCGAACCACGCTTCGATGTTGCGCTGGGCGGCAAGATATTTGAGCGCGGGCCGATCCGGAATGTAACCGGCGACCGGCGTGAAATAGACCGCGCAGACCACGACGGGGCCGCGATAGCCTTTTTCCGACTTCACGCTTTCCATGCGCTTGAAATCGAGCTTGAGATCGTAGCGCATCCGGCCATCGAAAATCGCCGCAGCGGTGCGACAGGCCTCGGGACCGACCGGATCTGCCGTGCCGGCCACCCGGAGTAACGAGCCGGTCATCGGATCGAACACCCCACGGCGATGCGCGTCGGTCACGGGAATGCGGTCGGGATCGACCGGCGGCTCGGGCTCGATCGCGAAATCCTTGATCACGCCGCCGGCCAGCGCCATGCGAACGGTCTCGGATTTCTTCGCGGAGGTGTTGGTGGCGGTATAGCTCAGCGGCGACATCTGCCCCGCGACGATCCGGCCCTGGGCCGCGCCGCTGCCCGAGCCGCCGGAAAACGTCTGGAGCAATCCGCTGGAACCGCCTTGGGCCGACGCGGTATATTGATCGTCGGCAATCTCGATGGTCCAAGTGCCCTTGCCGACCGGAATGCCTGCCAGCGAGGCCTCGTATTTCGCGTCGAGCCGCCCTTGCGCCTTGGCTGGTGCCACCCCTGCCGACGCCGCCGATACGAGAGCGGCGATAACCGCAACTGCTCGAATCCGCTGGAACGTCATGGGAGACTTACCTTTTTGACGCCGCCCATTGAATTTCGGTGGCCGGGCGATTTCCGCATCATGTCGCCACCGATTGCGCCCTTTATATGTTTGGACGGCCGGGTGAATTGACGCGCACCGGCGTTGCGGGTTGGCCTAGCTTCGACGGTCAATCCGCGAGGAAACCGGCTTCGGTTCTTGACGCATCGCCGTGCGCCTTCTATAGGTTCGCGGCTCCTGAAATGGACGTGATTGACAACCTCTGCGCCGGCCAAGCATTAGGCATTGGCGGGCTGCGGGGATGACACAAGGATTTTCGCCATGTCTCGGCGCTGCGAACTGACAGCCAAGGGCCCCCAAGTGGGTCACAAGGTAAGCCACTCGAACATCAAGACCAAGCGCCGGTTTCTGCCGAACCTGGTCAACGTGACCTTCATGTCGGAAGCGCTCGGCCGCAACGTGCGCCTGCGCGTCTCGACCAACGCACTCAAGAGCGTCGATCATCGCGGCGGTCTCGATGCGTTTCTGACCAAGGCCGGCACCGCCGACCTGTCGCAGAAGGCCGTGCTGCTCAAGCGCGCGATCGAGAAGAAAAAGGCCGCTGCGCCGGTCGCAGCCGCGAGCTGATCTAGCAGATTTGTGATTTAGAAACGGCCGGGTCTCGCGACCCGGCCGTTTTTGTTTGTCAGCGTCGTTCCGGGGCGGGCGCGCATCTTTGCGCGCTCGAACCCGGAATCTCCGCATGTTCATCTTAACGAGATTCCGGGTTCTCATCCGGCAAGAGCCGTCTAAGCCCCGGAATGACGAACCGTAGCAAACTCAGTTCATCTTAATTCCTGCAGCCTGGATCACTGCCTTGTTGGCGGCGATGTCGCGCACCACCAGCGCGTCCATGTCCGCCGGCGACATCGGCATCGGCGATACGCCAAGCTTCTTCAAGCTGTCCTGCATTTGCGGCGTCGTCAGCACGCGGTTGCCCGCAGCGTGCAATTTCTCGACGATGTCGCGGGGCGTCTTCGCCGGCACGAACAGGCCGAACCAGATCGCGCTCTCGCCGTCCTTCAGGCCCGCTTCCGCCGGGGTCGGCACGTCGGGCAGATCGGCGACGCGTTGCGGCGTCGAGACCACGAGCGCACGGACCTGCCCTTCGCGGATCAGCGGCAGCGCCGTCGCGAGCGGACAGAAGTAGAAATCGATGCGGCCGCCGAGAATGTCGGCGATCACTTCGGAGCCGCCGCGATAGGGAATGTGAGCGGCCTCGATAGCCGCGGCGAGACGGAATTTTTCCGCCGAAATAGGCACCGCGCTGCCGCTGCCGACCGAGCCGAACGATATCTGCGCACCCGGCGCTTTCGCGGCCGCGATGAAATCCTGCACGGTCTTCCATGGCCGCGTCAGCGGCACGATCATGACATTGGCGCTGGAGCCGATCATCAGGGCCGACGACAGGTCTTTCGACGTATCGAACGTCATGTCTTTGAAGATCGCCGGCGCGATCGTCAGCGCGGAGGAATGCGCCAGCACGCTGTAGCCATCGGGGTCCGATTTGGCGACGGCGCCAGCGCCGAGCGTGCCGCCGGCCCCGGCGCGGTTTTCGATGACGATCGGCTGGCCCAATTCGGCGGACAACCGCTCGAACACGAGGCGCGGCACGACGTCCGTCGCGCTGCCAGCACCGAACGGAATCGTTGCCTTGATGAGACGCGTCGGCCAATCAGTCGCGTGCGCGGCCATCGGCGCAAGGCAAAGCGCGAGAGCTGCGCAGGCGATCTTGAAACCAAATTTCATGACGAACTCCGTGAATATTTCTACGGAGAACGATGCAATATTCGGACCGCCTTACGGCTCGGTCAGCGTGAATTGCAGCAGCAGCGTGCGCTGGATCATCGAGAAATTATCGTCGGAGATCATCGTCAGGACGATGTCGCCCTCCGGCGTGCCATGCGTGTCGAGGCCTTCCATGTTGTCGATCTCGTGGCCTAAATCCGCGTCGAAGATCGACGGCCCGTCGAGCACCGCGCCGGGCAAAACCATAGCAACCGGTACGCGGCGAATGCGGATGCCGACGCCGCCGAGCCAGGAAAATTTCCGCTCCAGCAACAACACGTCGCCGTTCGGCAGCAATGCCGCGTCGCTGATGTCGTAATTCTCGGTGCGGCGCACCGCGAGTGCGCCGGGCTTTGGCCCGCCGATCAACGCGCCGACGATGTTGCCGTCAGCATCGAGCCCGCGCTCGGAGATGGCGAGCAACGCACCGGCCATCGGCGCGCCTTTGCGCAGTACGACGAGCGCCTCAAGGCCCTTGTTGTTCGGCAGCTTGCGCAGATTCGGCGGCACCGTCATCGGCTGACCGCGCGCCGCCACGCCGTCGCGTCCGAAATCAAATTTGAGAATCTGATTGGCGCGCTCGATGCCGACATAGAGCGTGCCGCCGTCGCGCGCGATCGCCTCGGTGTCGTACCAACGGCGCGTCGTGATCGACTGACCGTCGGGGCCGAGGATCGGTGCGACCTCGACCTGCGCGAGCGCCGTCATCTCGCGCCCGTCATAGACGATGCGCCCGGTGAACCATGCGCCCTTGTCACTGAGGGCGACGAAGCGCTCGCCGGTTTCGTCCACTCGGAATGCGGAGAGCCCGCCGAAGCCGCGGAACGACGATGTCAGCACCAGGCCGCTGCGGAATTGCAGTTTGCCGAACATCGTCTGCGAGCGGTCGCGCAGATCGAAACCGGACATCGGCCGCGCGGTGACGTCGATCGACACCGGGCCGCGCGGTGTGAGGTCTTCGGGCGTCGGTTGGGGTGGCGGGGCGGTTTGTTGGGCACGGGCGGTTTGGG
>JANMAN010000783.1:0-1812 GCA_031359885.1 Tardiphaga sp.
TCTGCAGCCACGAATTTCGCGGTGCCTGTTTCGCTCGTGGCAGGAGTCGTGCAACACTTGACCACGTCGTGGCGCTGTCTGAACCCCCGAGCGGGCAGCGCCACGACCCATGTCCGGCCACGGCCGCAGTCATGATCGGCACGCTGCTGTTGAAGGCAAGCTGACCATCGACACGGACGTCAAGCTTTTCTCCATTGCTCTCGAACTCCCAAGCATAGTGGCCACCTAGGGTCAGCAGGCGGAGATTGATGCAGTTGTGCCGGGGAAGGTCGCGCGGCGTCTTGGGCGCGGGATGACGCGCGAAATAATTCGGGCTGGCCACCACTGCCATACGCCAGTCGGGGCCAATGCGCACCGCGATCATGTCGCCTGCCACTTCCTCGCCCAGCCGCACGCCCGCATCGAACCGGCCAGCGACAATGTCGGTGTAGCCATTGTCGATGTGAACTTCGACCTTGATGTCTGGATACGCGGTCAAAAATCCATCGAGCTTCGGCCACAGCACGCTACGGACTGCGTGTTCGCCGGCATTGATGCGCAGCGTACCGGCCGGTTTGCCGCGCAGGTCGGACAGCGCTTCCAGCTCTTGGTCGATCCCTTCGAAATGTGGCCCGAGATTACGCATGATCTGCTCGCCGGCCTCCGTCGGCGCGACGCTTCTCGTGGTGCGCGTCAATAGCCTAACGCCGCCCCTCTTCGAGCCTGCGGATCGTGTGGCTCAAAGCCGATTGCGAAACGCCGAGCTGGGCGGCGGCGCGCGTAAAGCTCCGCTCGCGGGCGACAGCCATGAAGGCCAGGAGGTCGTTGATGTCCGGTCGTGTCATTGATGAATTAGGTTCATTAGGCTATGCCGATCTTATCACCTAGTCGCAAGATAGAGTAAGGCCTATTTTGATTTTCAGTCGTTGGGGCAACCCTGCCAACGAAAGGAAATCATCGTGCAAATCACCCGCGCCGGAACCAAACCGTCGGGCAAAGGTCCTACCGACTGGTTCACCGGAACAGTTCGCATCGATCCTTTATTCGCGCCCATCGAACCAGCACGAGCTGCCGGGAACACCGTCACGTTTGAGCCGGGCGCGCGCACGGCATGGCACACCCATCCGCTCGGACAGACGCTCGTTGTCGTTAGCGGCCTTGGGCACGTCCAGCGTGACGGTGACCCCATAGAAGAAATCCGTCCCGGCGACGTTGTTCAGTTTGCTCCGGGCGAGAAGCATTGGCACGGCGCATCGCCAGCAACGGCGATGACGCACATCGCGATACAGGAAGCGCTCGACGGCAAATCTGTCGATTGGATGACTCGCGTCACTGACGCCGAATACGCCGGAGAGGTCGCTTCAAAACGCAAGGGCACAGGAGAGCAACATGATTAGCGTCATTGTCGTCATCGGTGCCGGATCGATCGGACAGGCCATTGCGCGGCGGGTCGGCACCGGCAAGCATGTGCTGCTTGCCGACCTGCGTCAGGAAAATGCCGATGCCGCAGCAAAAGTTATGCGCGACGCTGGCTTCAAGGTCAGCACAGCAACCGTCGATATCTCATCTCGAGCATCGATCCACGCCCTCGTCGAAACTGCGACCAAGCTTGGAGAAGTGACGGGCCTCATCCACGCCGCAGGCGTGTCGCCTTCGCAGGCTTCGCCGTCGACAATCCTTCACGTCGATCTCTACGGCACTGCCGTGATTCTGGAGGAGTTTGGGAACGTCATTACGTCGGGCGGCTCGGGTGTGGTGATCGCCTCGCAATCCGGGCATCGCCTCGGCGCCCTCACAGAACAACAGAATAAAGCGCTGGCGACGACACCCGCC
>JANMAN010000499.1:0-6582 GCA_031359885.1 Tardiphaga sp.
AAGTCCCTGTGGTTTTCATCACGGCGTATCCCGAGCGCTTCCTCACAGGCGAGCGTCCTGAGCCGGCATTTTTGATCTCAAAGCCGTTTCAACCGGCTATGGTGTCGGCCGTTGCGAGCCAGGCATTGTTCTTTCAGCGCAATTCGAAGAACAAAGCCACGAGCGCCGCGGTTTCTTAAACGAAATCAACCGCTTCATTGAAAACCACCGCAGCGATGCGGTGGTTTTTTATTGGGCGGTCGAATTGTGATGGTATCGTGGCGGTCGGAAAACGCGTTAGCGCAAAAAAGTGCGGAGCGTGACTGGCATCACCACAGTCACGCTCCGCGTAGTCGGCTAAAATTGGGGCAGGGGATTAGCCGGCTGCCGAAATGACTCGGACCTTTTCGAAGCGTTCCCATCCTGCAGAAATTTCCTCACACGCTTATGTGATGAAATTTCCGTGAACCCAAATGCGGCGCCAGCGTTCCTATCATGACCGCTATGCATTGGCTGGCGGACGTGACGAACGAGGCGGCCATGTCTCACATTCTTGCAGGACTTTTCGGCGCAGCTGCAATGTCGGTCGCTTTCGGTGCCGTGCAACTGGCCTCCGGCAGCGGCCTCGAAGGGGCGCCCGCAACGATCGCGGCGCATGCGCAGTCCGACGCTGTCAATCGATCGGTGAAATCGGATCGTGCGTCCGCAGCGTCGCAAGCCGGCGCAACGCGAACGATCTCCCTCAATCTCGCAGGCATGAACGACACGTCCGTTCTGGTTCGCATCCCCGCGAATACGCCCGTCAAAGCTTCGGATGCGGTGTCGCGCCCGCCGCTGTCTCCGCAACAAGCGCGTCGCGCGGCAAACTTCGCCTGCGAGCCAGTCGTGAGTGGGTTGACCGAAGTGGCGAAGTTGCTCGGCCCAGGTCGCTGCATCACGTAATTTTTTCGACGCTTTCGCAAATAAAAAGGCCGCCATTCAGGCGGCCTTTTTGAGTCGAATAATTCCGATCTCTAGTCTGCTTCGGCTTCCGATCCATCATCATCGCCGCCGCCTTGGCGGGACGCGAGGAAGCCAAGCGCGAGAGCACCGACAGCGAGGATCGGGACCAGCCGTTTGAATCCGATGGCGCGGATGATCGGCAACGCCGAGGCGATCACCATCGGATCGGGCATCATCGATTGAATGCTTGCCTTGGCTTGCTTCGGCGCTTCAGCGATGCGATTTGCCGCCTGACGTTTTCGCGCCACATAAAGACCGGCCGCCAGCAGCGTCACAACGAAATAGATCGCAGCGCCGGTCAGGCACGCTTCGATGAGTCCGAAGCGCCGCAACACCGCAACGAAAGCGGCCGCACACAAAAATCCAGTCGTGACAGACAGCGACAGGGCAACGGCCACGACAAGGGACGTCATGCGGAATGTTTGACCCGCGCTATCTCTGAGATCGTCGATGAAATGTTGAAACATACGTGCCCCCAATATCAATCATAGGAAAAAGCTGACGGCGCAAAATGCGCCGTCAGCTCGTCGTCTCGATTATCGCTGAGCGATCATTTCTTCCATGCTGCGCCGAGCAGCAATCCGATGCCGAGCGCAATGGCGACCGACGCAAGCGGACGTTCTTGAATGCGATCTTCGAGCGATTCCTCGATCGAGTAGGCGGCATCCCGCGCGTCTTCATACGCAGCCATGCCGCGATCCTGCCAATCCGAAGCCACGCCGGACCAATCAGATGCCAACGAGTCCGCTCGGCCGCGTGCGTCCTTGTAGCCCTGACGGGCCTGCTTGGACGCCGAGCCAGCATAGCTGTTCAAAACGTCGGTGAGTTGTTCGGTGAGCGCGGCGATATCTTTTTTCACGGATTTTAGATCCTTCTGCATGCGGTCTGTGTTGAGTGTGTCTGACATTTGCCCTGCCGCCATGACTGGTTGTTGCAAGTTCGAACGCCCATCTCGACGCTTCTAGTTTGGTCGCACACAAACGTCCGGTTTACCGCTAAGTTCCATGCCGGATCGGCGTGCTTATTCCGGCAGTTGAGGCGACGTATCGGGCCGCAGATGCTCGTTCAAAACGAGTCCGACGATGAGGATCGGCGATGCTAGAAATCCTCCCATCGGTCCCCACAACCACGTCCAGAATGCCAATGCGATGAAGACCGCGAGTGCGTTCAGCTCAAGCCGCCGGCCGACGATGGCAGGGGTGACGAAGTGACCTTCGATGAAGGTCATCAGCACGAAACCGGCAGGTGCCAACAAGCCGCCACTGAGTGTCGGAAACGCGATAATGCCGACAACGGAGAGAATGACGAACATCACGACCGGGCCGATGATCGGAAAAAAATTCAACACGGCTGCAAGCGCGCCGAGGCCGGCGGGGTTGGGCATGCCTGCCGCGGCACAGATGACTCCGGTCGCTATGCCGACACCGGCGTTGATCAGCGTCACCATGATGAGGTAACCGCCGAGGCTGGTTTCGATGGCGTTGAGAATACGCAGCGTTCGCAACCGCGCGTCGTGATCGGCGAACGTCATGATGATCTTGCGACGCAGGTCGCGCCATGTCGCGATGAAGAGAACCAACGTTGCCGCGAACAACAGAAATTCCGTGAAGGTCGGCGAGAGGAAGCCGACCGCCGATTGCATCCATTCGATCTTCGGCAATTCGAAACCCGAGCCGGGAAGCTTGTCGCTTCCGCCCAGGGCGGTCTGGATCTGATGCCAAAGCGACAGCGGTCGATCGAGCAGCCGCATTTTTTCTTTCAAGACACCGCTCAGCTCGGGAAGGCGCGTGCTCCAGTCCATCACTGGCGCTGCGATCAGTCCGACCATGAAGGCAACACCGGCGCAGGCGAGCAACACGATCATCACGGCGGAGATCGCACGCGGGATCCGATGACGTTCGAGATAGCCGGCTGCCGGGGCGAGCATCGTGCCGACGATGAATGCCATGATGACGGGAAGGAAGAACGCCTTAGCCAGATAAAGCACGGCCACGATCGTGATCACGAGCAGGCTGACCAACGAGATCGCAACGACATCTGCGCGGTGGACCATCGGCGGGGGCGCGTCCTTCGCTCCGGGGACCGGCGTGCCGATCGTCGCCTTCAGTTCCTGCGGTTTGACGGGGGTGAAGCCAGGCTGGCTTGGCGCGTTAACGTTCATCGGGCCTCAAGCTCGCGCTGCTTTTGATGGCCGCCTGTTTGCGTCACGTCGCATGTCGACCCCTTTACGCAACGCGCATCGTCCGGCGGCTTCGCGTGCAATGGTCCGTAACAAAATCGCGAGCGGCGAGTTCCATCGCGGAAACGTGAACCTGGTGCGGTTGACACCATGCCTTCGCCGCATTTTCCGCCGGAACCAGATCGGGTCGATGACGTTGCCTATTCACATCACCGATGCATCGCAGATGCATCGAAGCGGGCGAATGGGGCGGATCATGACGAACACGATTTTGAAGCGGGCGATGATTGCAGGCGCTCTCCTCTTGGCGTTCGGTTCGACTCAGGCCTCGGCTCAGGTGTTGAGCTACGCGCCGACCCAGACCGCTCCGTCCGAGGACGGACTATCGCCTCAGATATCGGACGAGACCGGCGAAAGTGCAGAATTGCCGGACCGTCTGCGCCGCACCATGGTGGCCTATGATGGCCGCGAAGCTGCCGGCACCATCGTCATCGACACCGCCAACACCCAGTTGTTTTACGTGCTCGGGAACGGCCGCGCGATGCGCTACGGCGTCGGCGTCGGCCGCGAAGGCTTCACCTGGTCGGGCACGCAGACGGTGACGCGCAAGGCGGAGTGGCCGGATTGGACGCCGCCGTCGGAAATGATCGCTCGCCAGCCCTATCTGCCGCGCTTCATGGCGGGCGGTCCGGGCAACCCGCTCGGTGCACGCGCGATGTATCTCGGGTCCAGTATTTACCGTATTCACGGCACCAATGATCCGTCGACGATCGGCAAGTTCGTATCGTCGGGTTGTATCCGCCTGACCAACGATGACGTTGCGGACCTGTTCAGCCGCGTGACGGTCGGCACCAAGGTTGTTGTGCTGCCGAAATCGGGCGGTCAGCGGATTGAAGCGCGTGCCGCGAAGCCGCAGCGCCAGGCCGCGCTGCCGGGCCGGCAGGCCATGAACCAAACTACGCAAAGCATCTACTAAGATTTGAGGACAGGCGGGTCGGAAACGGCCCGCCGGTTTTGTCCATCGGGGGAATGGCTATGTTCACGATTTCAAAACGAACGATCGTCGGCGCTTTGGCGGTACTCATGCTGATCGGCGCTGCTCCGTCTGCTCGCGCGCAGGATTTTTTCGGGAATCTGTTCGGCGAGTTCGACAGCGGGCGTCAGCAACAGCGGGCGACGTCGTTGCCCTACGCCAGCGAGTATCCCGGAGAAGCACGGCAACGTGCGCCGCGTAGCTATACGCCTCGTGTCAGCAGTGGCGGTGGTGGCAGCGGTGGCGGGCAAGCGTTCTGCGTCCGCACCTGCGACGGTCGATATTTTCCGATCTCCGCATCGGACAGCCAGAGCAAGGCCGCGTCGTGCAATTCGTTCTGCCCCGCGAGCGAAACCAAGGTCTATTACGGGTCGACCATCGACAACGCGTCCACCGATAATGGCAAACAATACACGGCGCTGCCGAACGCTTTCAAATTCCGGAACGAGCTGGTCGCCGGCTGCACCTGTAACGGCAAGGACCAGATCGGTCTCGCGCCTGTGAAGATCGAGAACGACCCGACCTTGAAGCGTGGCGACATCGTCGCCGGCGAACAGGGTCTCATGGTCAACCGCGGTGTCGACCGCCGTGGCGCGTCGCTGAATATGACGCCGGTGTCGAAGTCTGTTAGCGCCAAATACGATCGCCTGCCGGTCGTCGCTCAGGATTGATAGCGTGGCTATAGCTTCGTAGGGTGGATTAAGGCGCCGGCGACGTCTTCGTCGCCGGTTCGCCGAACCCACCACAGCGTCGATGGTGGGTTCGGCGCTCCAGACGACGAAGACATCGCTGGTAACGCCTTAACCCACCCTACGCCCCGCTTTAGCATCGCCCAATGACGAAGCCGTTGCCTCTTCCGGACGATCAAGAGGACGCCGGTGGAACTCAAAGTTCCCTCTTGAGTTGATCTGCCAGAAGGCTGCGATCGCAGCCTCGATCAATGTGGGGGACTACACATGCTCGTCGGCGTTCTGATTACGTTTCTCGTTATCATTCTGGTTTTGTATCTGATCAATTTGCTGCCGATCGACGGCCGCGCCAAGCAGATCGCGCGCGTCATCGTCATCGTGATCGGCGTCATCTCGCTGCTGAAATATCTCGCGGTGTTCTAGCGTTCGGCAGACTTCGTAACGAGAAGCCCCGGCAATGCGCCGGGGCTTTTTTGTTGCGTCATTCCGGGATGGACCACCAGTCGGCGCAGCCGGCGTGTGGTGCAGGCCCGGAATCCATACCCCCTGCGGTGGTTTTGGATTCCGGGCTCGCTTGTCCTCTCGCCAGCGACGCGAAGCGTCGATGGCTTCGCGTCCAAGCGCCCCGGAATGACAGAGAGTTTGTTACCCCGCCGCCTTCGCCTCGCGGCGACGCGCGGTGAGGACATATTCGGTGTAACCGTTCGGCTGTTCGCGGCCCTTGAACACGAGGTCGCAGGCGGCGTGGAATGCGACGCCGTCGAAGCCGGGCGCCATCGGCTTGTAGATCGCATCGCCTGCGTTTTGTTCGTCGACGACGACCGCCATGCGCTTCAACGACTCCATCACCTGATCCTTGGTGACGACGCCCTGATGCAGCCAATTCGCCAGATGCTGCGCGGAGATGCGCAGCGTCGCGCGATCTTCCATCAAGCCGACGCCGTGGATGTCCGGCACTTTCGAGCAGCCGACGCCCTGATCGATCCAGCGCACGACGTAACCGAGAATGCCCTGACAGTTGTTGTCGATTTCCTGCTTCACGTCGTCCGGTGCCCAGTTCGACTGCGACATCGGAATCGTGAGGATGTCCGACAGCTTCGCGCGCGGACCACCCTTGGTCAGTTCGTCCTGACGCGCCTTCACGTCGATCTGGTGATAGTGCAGCGCGTGCAGCGTCGCAGCGGTCGGCGACGGCACCCATGCGGTGGTGGCACCAGCTTGCGGATGACCGACTTTTTGCGTCAGCATGTCCGCCATCTTGTCAGGCGCGGCCCACATGCCCTTGCCGATTTGCGCGTGGCCGGGGAGGCCGCAGGTCAAGCCGCTATCGACGTTCCAGTCCTCGTAGGCCTTGATCCAGGGCTGCGCCTTCATGTCGTTCTTGCGGATCATCGGGCCGGCTTCCATCGACGTGTGGATCTCGTCGCCGGTGCGATCGAGGAAGCCCGTGTTGATGAAGCAGATGCGGTGCGACGCGTTCTGGATGCAGGCCTTGAGGTTGACCGTGGTGCGGCGCTCCTCGTCCATGATGCCGACCTTCATCGTATTCGCTGCCATGCCGAGCATCGTCTCGACGCGCGCGAACAATTCGCAGGTCAGCGCGACTTCGTCCGGGCCGTGCATCTTCGGCTTCACGATGTAGACCGAGCCGGTGCGCGAGTTGCGCAGCTTGCCGTCGCCCTTGATGTCGTGCAGCGCGA
>JANMAN010000081.1:0-3229 GCA_031359885.1 Tardiphaga sp.
TTTCGCCAGATGTTGCGACAGCGCGGATTGGCTGAGCTTGACGGCGTCGGCCAGATCGCCCGCCGTCATCTCGCCGCGGGTCGCGAGGTGGCACAGGATCAACAATCGCTTCTCGTTGCCGAGCAGCTTCAACAGGCCGGCGGCAGGGCCGGCGCGCCGCGCGAGCTTCTTAAGCGCGGCGACATTGGCTGGCGACATTTTCGGCACGGGAACCGGGCGCACCGTTTTGCGGGTCATGGATTGTGTCATATTCACGGGAAGACCCTTTGCATGGCTGAAATCCTCGTCGCTCGGAAATGGATGGTGGTCGCCGTAAAAGGCCTGAATGATCTTTGAAACGATAACGCTGGAGGTGGATGCGGCAGCCCGTAGCATGTCCGGTTCGTCGAACCGCTGAAAAACAGCAGATCTTTCTCATCCGGGTTGCCGTTGGTACAAAAGCCGCGCGCGCAGCGCAATCGTCGCTTGAAGTTAACTGTCAGATAAATCGTGATAAATTGACGCGCGCCGTGGTTCGGACCCTGAGGCGATCCGTGATAGGGTTCCTGGGAGTACGCAGCTATGGCGCGCGTCACGTAACAATTCGAGGCACCTTATGGACACCGAACCGAAAACCGCCGCCGAGATGAAGGAAATCCGCATCAAGCGGAAGCAGGCGCAGGATGCCGAGGGCATCAAGGCGATGGCCGACATCGCGGCCGCCGATATCGCGATCCGCAAGCGCACCGAAAATCTGCGCGCAGCGCGGTTGGAAAAAGAGGCGGAGGAGCGCGCCAAGCCGGCCGCTCCCGTCAAGGCAAAGGCGAAAGCCAAGAAATCCGCATCATGAGCGCGAACGACCGCAGCCGTGCCGAGGCCCGCTTCAACAAATCCGCGAAGACGCCGACCGAAAAGGCCGCCAGCACCGAACGCGATGCCGCCGCCAAGGCGGTGCGCGATAACATGGCGAAGCTGAAGGCCTTGCGGCTCGCGCGCGAGGCGGAAAATCCCACCCCGGTCGCAACGAAGCCCGTTCGGGCGAAAGCGGCCAAGGGTGCCAAAGCCGTTAAAAAAGAGACGCCGGCGCTCGGCGATTGGCTCGCCGGCCAGCAAAGCGGCGGGCGGCGGACTTAAAAAAACGAGTTCCCGCCAAGGTCGCTAAAACGCGACCTCGGCGGAGTGGATCGTTCTTCCTTACGCAGCCTTCAAGAGGCCTTCCGACGTCATCGCTTCGATCACCTTCGGGCGCGCGGCGATGCGGGCCTGGTAGGCGCTCAAATTCGGCAACGACGCGATGTCGATCTTCATGCGGCCCGCCCAAGCCAGCATCACGAACAGATAGCCGTCCGCGACGGTGAACTGCGACCCCATCAGGTAGTCCTTGCCGGCGAGCTGCTTGTCGGCATAGGCAAAATACTTCGCGACACGGTCCTTGAAGAACTGCTTGGTCTCGTCGGACAGCGCCGGCTGGAACAGCGGACCGAAACTCTTGTGCAGATCGGTCGAGATGAAATTGAGCCACTCCTGCAAGCGATAGCGCTCGGTGCTGCCATTGGCCGGCGCGAGGTTCTTGCTGGCCACCTTGTCGGCGATCATCTGAACGATGGCCGGACCTTCAGTGAGAACGCTGCCGTCGTCGAGGCCGAGTGCGGGGACCGACCCCTTCGGGATGATCTTGGTGTAGTCGTCGCCCGCTTCGGTGGTCTTGGCCTTGAGATCGACCTTGACCAGTTCGAACGGCAAGCCGGATTCGCACAATGCGATGTGCGGCGACAACGAGCAGGCGCCCGGCGCGTAATACAATTTCATGATGATCTCCCTGAACGGTCTTGATGACCCGGCATCAGTTAATGCAAATGCATGGAAATAGTCAAGATTGATGCAGGTGCATTTAGTGGTCTAGACTGTGGCGGGCGGTCGTTCGGATCGTCATGGACCCCGCGATGAAACGCAAACCATCCACAGAGGCGACCGCGGCCTGGATCAGGCTGGCCCGGCTGCAAAGCCGGGTGCTCGATGCCGTCGAGCAAGACCTGAAGAAGGCCGGTTTCCCGCCGCTTGCCTGGTACGACGCGCTGCTCGAATTGTCGCGCGCGCCGCATGGCGCATTGCGGCCGGTCGAACTCGAGAAGCAGATGCTGATCCCGCAATATTCGACTTCCCGCCTGATCGATCGCCTGGTCGACGAGAAGCTGGTCGTCCGGCAGGAATGCCCGATCGACAAGCGTGGCCAGTTCATCGGCCTCACCGAGGCCGGTCGCGACCTTCAAAAACGGATGTGGCTGTCGTATTCGGCGGCGATCGAGAAACACGTCGGCTCCAAATTGTCCGACGACGAGGCTTTGAAACTGTGCGAGTTGCTCGACCGGCTGGGGTGCGCGTGCGACGCCCTGCCGGTTCCGGCGCCGCGAGACGCCGCTGCAGCGCGATGATAGGACTGCTTCCCGTTTGGCGCGCGGACCGTTCGGTCTGCAGCCGCTCCCGACACCGCGCGCAACGCATTGCGGCGCTTTCCATCCGGACATTTCATGGCGCGTGACCAGATCGATATGACGCCGTTGCATTCGCGTGACGAGCTTGTGGCGTGGATCGCGGCCGGCGAGAAGCCGAAGGCCGATTTCCGCATCGGCACCGAACACGAAAAAACGCCGTTCACGCTGATCGGCCATCAGCCGGTGCCCTATGGCGGCGCGCGCGGCATCCAGGCGTTGCTCGACGGCATGAAGCTGTTGCTCGGCTGGGAGCCGATCATGGAGCGCGGCAACATCATCGGGCTCTACGACGTGACCGGCGGCGGCGCGATTTCGCTGGAGCCGGGTGGCCAGTTCGAACTATCCGGCGCGCCGGTCGAGACCGTGCATCAGACATTGTCCGAACTGATGGCGCATCTGGCGCAGGTCCGCGAGGTGGCGACGCCGCTCGGCATCGGTTTCCTCGGGCTCGGCATGACTCCGTCCTGGTCGCGGGCGCAGATTCCGGTGATGCCGAAGGGCCGCTACGGCATCATGACCAACTACATGCCGAAAGTCGGCCAATACGGCCTCGACATGATGTACCGGACCTGCACGGTCCAAACCAACCTCGACTTCTCGTCCGAAGCCGACATGGTCAAAAAGCTCCGCGTCTCCGTCGCCCTGCAACCCATCGCGACCGCGTTGTTCGCCAATTCGCCGTTCACAGAAGGCAAGCCGAACGGTTTCCTGTCGTTCCGCGCCGAGATATGGCGAGACACCGACAATGCCCGCTCCGG
>JANMAN010000154.1:0-3360 GCA_031359885.1 Tardiphaga sp.
CGGCAGAACAACTAGCCGGCCCGCAGAGGCGGGCTTACGCGGCGCATCAAAACGCCTACGAGAACTTCCCGTTCTTCGCAGTCGCGGTGATCGCCGCATTGGCGTTCGGCGCGCCGACCGGAACGGTGAATTGGCTGGCGATGCTCTATCTCGCCTTCCGCATCGTTTATTCGGGCCTTTACGTCGCCGACATCGCGTCGGCTCGGTCGTTAGCTTATCTCGGCGGCTTCATTTGCAACGTCGCGATCTTCGTTTTGCCCGCGTTCAAGTAGAGGCGCTAGATCTGGCGCTCGACCAGCTTGAGCTTGAGATCGGCGATCGCCTCGGATGGATTGAGCCCCTTCGGGCAAGCCTTGGCGCAATTCATGATCGTGTGGCAACGATAGAGCCGGAACGGGTCTTCGAGATTGTCGAGCCGTTCGCCGGTGGCTTCGTCGCGCGAATCATTGACCCAACGCGTGGCCTGGATCAGCGCGGCCGGACCGAGGAAGCGTTCCGAATTCCACCAATAGCTCGGGCACGACGTCGAGCAGCAAGCGCACAGGATGCACTCATAAAGGCCGTCGAGCTTGCTGCGATCGTCGTGGCTCTGTCGCCATTCCTTCTGCGGCGTCGGGGTCGTCGTCTTGAGCCAGGGCTCGATCGACGCATATTGCGCGTAGAAGTTGGTGAGATCCGGCACGAGGTCTTTCACCACCGGCTGATGCGGCAGCGGATTGATCTTTACCGGGCCATCTTTCACGTCGTCCATCGCCATCGTGCAGGCCAGCGTATTCTGGCCGTCGATATTCATGGAGCATGAACCGCAGACACCCTCGCGGCAGGAGCGGCGAAAGGTCAGCGTCGGATCGATGTTGTTCTTGATCCAGATCAGGCCGTCGAGCACCATCGGCCCGCAGTCGGACTTGTCGATGTGATAGGTATCGACGCTCGGATTTTTGCCGTCGTCCGGATTCCAGCGATAGACTTTAAATTCGCGCGTGTCGTTCGCGCCATGCGGCTTCGGCCATTCCTTGCCGCCGGAAATCTTCGAGTTCTTCGGAAGTGCGAATTCAACCATCAGTGCATGTCCTCTGTCGTCCGATCAGATGTCGTCGTCATCGATCAGCGCCGATTTCAAATCGTTATTTTCTTCGATACGAAGCATCCGTAGGTCACGCACCGACGGCGTGAACCAGGGATACTTCTTCGCCATTTTTTGGACGACGCGAACGCAGCGCACCGCATCCACCGTGTCGTCGCCGAAGTAAGCACTGCCTTGCTTCCATTCAAACCCGCGCGTGCTGAGATAATTGCGCACGTCGGTATAGGCGTTATTCCACGACGGGCTAGGATAGAGCTGGCGCAGCATGTCCGTATCGAAGTCGAATACGATTGCATACATGCGCCCGCCCCTTCCGCGGTTGTGACCGATACCCGCTGCGACGGCCATGATGGCCTCCGTTGAAACCTCAATACCCTCAATACACCCGCGCTTTCGGCGGAATGTACTGCACGTCGTTGGTCATGGTGTAGTCGTGTACTGGGCGATAATCGATGCTCGTGCCGCCACCGTGATCGATCCACGCCAGCGTGTGCTTCATCCAGTTCTTGTCGTCGCGATCGGAGAAGTCTTCGCGGGCGTGCGCGCCACGACTTTCGGTCCGGTTCGCCGCCGAGTCCATCGTCACCACCGCTTGAACGATGAGATTGTCGAATTCCAACGTTTCGATGAGGTCCGAATTCCAGGTCAGCGAGCGGTCCGTGACACGGATGTCGCTAATGCCGCCATGCACCTTGTGGATCAGGCTCTTGCCTTCCTCCAACACGTCTCCGGTTCGGAACACCGCGCAATTGTTCTGCATCACGTTCTGCATGTTCTCGCGCAGCTTCGCGGTCGGCGTGCCGCCTGCGGCGTAGCGATATTTGTCGAGACGGCCGAGCGCCAGTTCCGCCGAATTCGCCGGCAGGTCAGGCTGCTTGGCGTTCGGCGTCAACTTCTCGGCACAGCGCAACGCCGCGGCGCGGCCGAACACCACGAGATCGATCAGCGAGTTGGAGCCGAGACGATTGGCGCCGTGCACCGACACGCAAGCGGCTTCGCCTACGGCCATCAGGCCCTGCACGACAGCGTTGTCGTCGCCGTCCTTCTTGGTCAGCACTTCGGCGTGGAAGTTCGTCGGGATGCCGCCCATGTTGTAATGCACGGTCGGCAGCATCGGGATCGGCTCGCGCGTCACGTCGACGCCGGCAAAGATGCGCGCCGACTCGGATATGCCCGGTAGGCGTTCGTGCAGCACTGCGGGATCGAGATGATCGAGGTGCAGATAGATGTGATCTTTCTTCTTGCCGACGCCGCGGCCTTCGCGAATCTCGATCGTCATCGCGCGCGAGACGACATCGCGTGACGCGAGATCCTTCGCCGATGGCGCATAGCGCTCCATAAAGCGCTCGCCTTCGGAGTTGACGAGGTAACCGCCTTCGCCGCGCGCACCTTCGGTCACGAGACAGCCCGAACCGTAGATGCCGGTCGGGTGAAACTGAACGAACTCCATATCCTGCAACGGCAGACCTGCACGCAGCGCCATCGCACCGCCGTCGCCGGTGCACGTGTGTGCCGACGTGCAGGATGCATACGCGCGACCGTAGCCGCCGGTCGCGAGGATCGTCGTCTGCGACTTGAAGCGATGCAGCGTTCCGTCGTCGAGTTTCAGCGCGATCACGCCGCGGCAGACGCCCTGATCGTCCATGATGAGGTCGATCGCGAAATACTCGATGAAGAACTCAGCCGAATGGCGCAGCGCCTGGCCGTACATCGTGTGCAGCATGGCGTGGCCGGTGCGGTCGGCGGCGGCGCAGGTGCGCTGTGCTTGTCCCTTGCCGAAATCCTTGGTCATGCCGCCGAACGGGCGTTGATAGATCTTGCCATCCTCGGTACGCGAAAACGGCACGCCCCAATGTTCGAGTTCGTAGACGGCTTCGGGCGCGTTGCGCACCATGTATTCGATCGAGTCTTGATCCCCGAGCCAGTCCGACCCCTTTACGGTGTCGTACATGTGCCAGCGCCAATTGTCCTCGTGCATATTGCCGAGCGCGGCCGAGATGCCGCCCTGTGCCGCGACGGTATGCGAGCGTGTCGGGAAAACTTTCGTGATGCAGGCGGTGCGCAGACCCGCTTCGCCGCAGCCGACCACCGCGCGCAAACCCGCGCCGCCTGCGCCGACGACGACGACATCATAAGTGTGGTCTTCGATCGGATAGGCGTGTCCGTTCGTTGCGGGACCGCTACCGTTGAGACCGTGGCCATTCAGGCCCGCTCCGTTCGTACCAGCCATGCTCGTGTCCTGAATCCGAAGTTCGCCCTAGCTTGCAGCGTCCTCC
>JANMAN010000162.1:0-1561 GCA_031359885.1 Tardiphaga sp.
GATTGAAATACGCGGCCTGTCGATTTGCTCCAGCCGATATGGACCTGTTCCCCAATCACCGGCAGCGGCTGTTCCGGCCGGTTCTGGATCTGCACGATGACGCGTTCCTTTGGCGACAGGCGGACGTGCAGATCCACCTGCGAGCCGAGATAGGAGATGAATTCCACCGCGCCCGGGAAGTTGTTGTCCATCGCGGGTGCTGCCGCCGACATCAGCGCCAGACGTTCGGGACGCAGCGCGAGCGAGGCGTCGCCAGTGCCCGTCCCCTCGCAGGCGACGACGAGGCCGCCGGCCGAGACGAAGCGTCCGGGGCCATCCATGCGGCCGTCGATAAAGGTGGAGCGGCCGACGAAATCGGCGACGAATTTTTCCGACGGGCGTTCGTAGAGATCCTGCTGCGTCCCGATCTGGCGGATACGGCCATCGCTCATGACGACGAGACGATCGGCCATGGTCAGGGCCTCCTCCTGGTCGTGGGTCACCATCACGGTGGTCAGGCCGAGCTTGCGCTGCAGTTCGCGGATTTCAACGCGGACATCCTGGCGCAGCTTGGCGTCGAGATTGGACAAGGGCTCGTCGAGCAGCAGCACGTCGGGCCGGAACACCAGCGCACGCGCCAGCGCCACCCGCTGCTGCTGGCCGCCGGACAATTGCCGCGGCAGGCGGTCGCTGAGATGATCGAGCCGCACCAGCCGCAAGGCCTCGGTGATCTTGGGCGCCATGTCAGCCTTTGGGATTTTGCGCATCTCGAGGCCGAACGCGACGTTCTCGGCGACCGTCATGTGCGGAAACAGCGCATAGCTCTGGAACACGAGGCCGGTGTTGCGCTTCCATGGCGGCAGCGAAGTAATGTCGCGATCGCCGACGCGCACGCTGCCCGACGTCGGCTCGATGAAACCGGCAATGATACGCAAGGTCGTGGTCTTGCCGCAGCCGGACGGCCCGAGCAGGACCAGGAACTCGCCGTCGGCAATATCGAGCGACACGTCGCCGGCGGCCTTGAACTCGCCATAGCGCTTGGTGATGCCACTTAATTGCAGACGCGCCATGGTCAGACCACGCGACCGATCTTGACGAAGCGATCGGTCAGCAGCATGGCCCCGCCGATAAACAGGATCTGCAGCACCGATACCGCGGCAATCGTCGGATCGATCTTCCATTCGAGATATTGCAGGATCGCGATCGGCAGCGTGGTGCGACCGGGACCGACCAGAAACAGACTCATTTCCAGATTGCCGAACGAGGCGATGAACCCGAACAAGGCAGCCGCGACGATGCCCGGCAAAATGGCCGGCAGCGTGACGCGCCGGAACGTGGTCAGGCGATCCGCACCCAGGCTTTGCGCCGCTTCCTCGACCGCGCGATCCATCCCGACGAGGCTCGCCGTGATCAGGCGCACCGTCCAGGGTATCGCGATCAGGACGTGGCCGGCGACCAGACCGCCGAGCGAACCGAGGATCGGCAAACCTGTCGCGATCTCGGTTTCGACATGGAAGACGTAGAGCGCGATGCCGAGCACGATGCCCGGCACGATCAGCGGCAGCAACAGCAGATTGTTCAC
>JANMAN010000518.1:0-1899 GCA_031359885.1 Tardiphaga sp.
CGCGCTCGCTGCCGACATTGCGGACGAGATCGCCCAAGATCGAAAAACTCGCGACTACGTTGAGCCGGGTTTGCGCGGAGGCCGGAAATGCGGATGCAAGCATGAGCAGTAAGGCGATAGCCATCCCGCTCATCCCCGCGCAAGCGGGGATCCAGCGCAACAAGGCCTGCGCAAGTGAATCTGGATCCCCGCTTCCGCGGGGATGAACGGTCGAAGGTGTCTTATGCTTCAAGGTGCCGCCCCGGAAACAACTGCCGCAACACGCCGCCGACGCGGCCGAAGAGCACCGAGACGATGTAGATCGCAGCGGCCACGAGAATGATCGCCGGTCCCGAGGGCACTTTGGTCTGGAACGACAGCACCAGCCCGCAATAACCGGACACCGCCGCGCTGATCACCGCGATGCCGATCATGCCTGAAATGTCGCGCGACCAGAACCGCGCGATGCCGGCGGGTAGCACCATCAGCCCGACCGCCAATAGCGTGCCGAGCGCGTGAAACCCGTTGACGAGATTGATGACCACCAACGCCAAAAATGCCAGATGCGCCGGCGCACCGGCGCGGCTGACGGTGCGCAGATAAAGCGGATCGACGCATTCGATCACCAGCGGGCGATAGATCACCGCCAGCGCGATCAGCGTGATCGTCGCGTTGAAAGCGATCACCAGCAGCGTTTGATCGTCCATCGCGAGAATGTTGCCGAACAGCACGTGCAGCAGATCAATATTGGTGCCGCGCATCGAGACGATGGTCACGCCAAGCGCGAGCGACACGAGATAGAACGTCGCGAGCGAGGCATCTTCCTTGATCTCGGTGACGCGCGAGACGAGCCCCGCAAGCAGCGCCACGGAAAAGCCAGCGACCAAGCCGCCGAACGTCATCGCGAACAGATTGAGCCCCGAGACGAGAAAGCCGATCGCGGCACCTGGCAGGATCGCATGCGCCATCGCGTCGCCGACGAGGCTCATCCGCCGCAGCATCAGAAACACCCCGATCGGCGCGCCGCCCAACGCAAGCGCGATGACGGCGGCGAGCGCGCGGCGCATGAATTCGAATTCGGTGAAGGGCGCGATCAGCGCATCGTAAATCATATTAGGCCGCGCGGGTTTGCATGCCATCGGCGGCACACAGCGGCGCGCCGTCGTCGAACGCCTCGCACATTTTTCGCGCCGCGCTGAGATTGTCGCGCGTCAACACATCGGCGGTCTTGCCCCACGCGACGACGCTGCGCGCGAGCAAAAGCGTTTGCGGAAAATTGGATCGCACCAGATCCATATCGTGCAATGCGGCGAGCACGGTCCGGCTTTCGTGATGCCAGCGCTGGATCAGCAGCATCAAATCGGCCGTGGTCTTGGCGTCGATCGCGTTGAACGGCTCGTCCAGCACGATGACGCGGGCATCCTGCAACAACACGCGCGCAAATAGCAGGCGTTGCATCTGCCCGCCGGACAGCGTGCCGATGCTGCGGTTTTCGAAACCGTTGAGGCCGACCGCCGCGAGCGCAAGCTCGATACGGCGGGTGTGTTGCTTGCCCAGCCCGCCAAACAGGCCGGTGGCTCGCCACAATCCCGTCGCGACGAAATCGAACACCGAGATCGGAAAGCTGCGGTCGATGTCGGCCGATTGCGGCAGATAGGCGATGTCGCGGACGCCGATACCCGCGCGGTCGATCGTGCCGGCAAGCGGTTTCAGGATGCCGACGACGCCGCGCAGTAGCGTGGATTTGCCCGCCCCGTTGGGGCCGACCAGCGCGAGCAGCGCTCCGGGCGCGACCTCGCCTGAGAGATGGTGGACGGCGGGATGACGGTCGTAGCCGAGCGTCAAGTCTCGAAAAGCGAGTTGTGCGGCCATGTCAGCGCATCGCCATCAGCACGAACGCCCACAGCACGGCGGCAATCG
>JANMAN010000243.1:0-2031 GCA_031359885.1 Tardiphaga sp.
CGAACCCGGAATCTCAGCATGTTGGACACGATGAACTTGTTGAGATTCCGGGTTCACGTCCGGCAAAAGCCGGCCGTGCCCCGGAATGACGAAATGCCTTACCTCCGTCCGACCGTACATTCGATCTGGCCGTGCGGATCGTCGGTCGGCAAAAACACGTCGTTGTTGTTGTCCATCCCGAACGCCGACAAATTCATCAAGATAAAGTGGATGTTCGGACACGCCATGCTGATCTCGGAAATCTCCGGCACGGCGGCGAGCGCCGCTTCGCCCATGTGATACAAACTGTTCTGCACGCTCGGGCTGTAGGTCGTCGCGAACACTTTAAGCAACGTGTCGAGAATGGTTTTGTTTGCCGCCGTGTAGCTCGCGGGCTTGCCGGTCCATTTCCACGACGCGACCATCGATGTCGCGCACATCCGATCAGCGGTCGGCTGGATCGTCGAATATTTGTCTTTGTAGAAATTCTCCCAGCCGGACTGCGTAGACTTCATGAAGGTGAAGCCATCGATGCCGGACGACATCGCCATGCCGTCGCGCGTCGCGGCGACTTCGACGAACGGCTTGCCGTTGCTGTCGAGCAAAAACGAATGCGGATGCGGCGTGCCGTCGATGCTGAGCCTCGTCCACTTGGTCTCGTGTGCGGTGATCTTGACGCCGCTGATCTGCGGATATGTCTCCAGATATTTCTGCGACAGCACCACGCAAAACTCTTCCGTAGACAGACCTGTGTTCTCGCGCGCGACGATGTTGACGACGTTCTTGATCGTGTCGGTCGAGACCGATGTCGAATTGTCGGCATCGGTGTAAGCGCGGGCGAAATCGCCCTCGATCATGGCCTTGACGTTCAACTGGCTGACGTCCTGCCGGTCGCCGTCGCGACGAATCCGCATGATGCGGACGCGGCCTTTGCCGTAAGTGTTCTTGATCAGCGGCACGCAATCCTCCGAAAACTTTGCTTTGTATCTGCAACACAGCAACGATCATGCCACGGTTGGCACGGCCCTTGTATTGTCTCTTTCGAGCGAAGCGCCGCTCAGAGGGGGACCAAGATATGACGACCACCATCCATCCGGTCGACGAGATATTGCCGGCTCCCAAGTTGTTCGCTCTCGGCTTGCAACACGTGCTGGTGATGTATGCCGGCGCAGTGGCAGTGCCGCTCATCATCGGTCGCGCGCTCAAATTGCCGCCTGAAGAGGTTGCGTTTCTCATCAGCGCCGATCTGTTCGCCTGCGGCCTTGCCACGCTGGTGCAATGCATCGGATTCCCCGGCGTCGGCATCCGCCTGCCTGTCATGATGGGCGTCACCTTCGCCTCGGTCGGCCCGATGCTGTCGATGGCGGCGGCACCCGAAATCGGGCTGTTGGGCATCTTCGGCTCCGTCATCGCTGCCGGAATCTTCGGCATAATTGCCGCACCCTTCATCAGTCGGCTGCTACCGCTGTTTCCGCCCGTCGTCACCGGCACCATCATCCTGGTGATCGGCATCTCGCTGATGCGGGTCGGCATCAACTGGGCCGGCGGCGGATTGCCAAACCTCACCAAGATCGTGGACGGCGTGCCCGGCGCATTCCCGAATCCGAATTACGGCCAGTTGCAGGGGCTCGGCATCGCGCTGTTCGTGCTGGTGACGATCTTGGCGCTCATCAAATGGGGCAAGGGGTTTCTCGCCAACGTCTCGGTGTTGCTCGGCATCGTGGCGGGCGCGATCCTCGCGGCATTCCTCGGCGTGATGAAATTCGACAAGGTCGCGAATGCGTCATGGACGGATCTCGTTTTGCCGTTTCATTTCGGCGTGCCGCAATTTCATCTGATCCCAATTCTCACGATGTGCATCGTGATGATCGTGGTGATGATCGAATCGCTCGGCATGTTTCTCGCGCTGGGCGACATCACCGGGAAGTCGATCGACCGCAACGCGCTGACCAAGGGCTTACGCGCCGACGGCGTCGGCACGTTGCTCGGCGGGCTGTTCAATACATTTCCCAACACGTCGTTCTCGCAGAATGTCGGCCTCGTCAGCGTCAC
>JANMAN010000252.1:0-3609 GCA_031359885.1 Tardiphaga sp.
AACGCCGGCCAATAGACGGCGTGAAAGCGCACGATGTCCTTGCCGATGACGTGCAGGCTTGCGGGCCAATATTTGCGGAAGCTCTCGCCGTCCACATCGGGATAGCCCGCCGCGGTAATGTAGTTGGTCAGCGCGTCGATCCAGACATACATCACATGGCCCGGCGCGCCGGGCACCTTGATGCCCCAGTCGAAAGTGGTGCGCGAGATCGACAGATCCTGCAGCCCGCCTTTGACGAAGCTCGCGACCTCGTTGAGTCGTTCGCGCGGCAACACGAAATCCGGCACATCCGCGTAGAGTTTCAGGAGTTTGTCCTGATAGGCCGAGAGCCGGAAGAAATAGGTCTCCTCTTCCGTCCATTCGACCGGCGATCCCAGCGGTTCGCGGCGCACGCCGTCGTCGCCGAGCACGGTCTCGTCTTCGACGAAATAAGCCTCCTGTCGCACCGAATACCAGCCGGCATATTTGTCGAGATAGATATCGCCGGCTTTTTCCAGTGCGACCCATAGCGCCTGACAGGCGCGCTCGTGGCGCGGCTCCGTCGTGCGGATGTAATCGTCATAGGAAATGTCGAGCGCCGTCATCATGTCGCGGAAGCGCGCGGAGTTTCGATCGGCCAGCGCCAGCGGCGTCAGCCCTTCGGCCGTTGCCGTCTGCTGCATCTTCAAACCATGCTCGTCGGTGCCGGTGAGGAAGCGCACGTCGTAGCCGTCAAGCCGCTGAAACCGCGCGATCATGTCCGTGACCATCGCGGTATAGGCGTGGCCGATGTGCGGCACGCCGTTCGGATAGAAGATCGGCGTCGTTAGAAAATAGGCCGGTTTCGTATCGGTCGCGTTCGCCATCGCTGCGAAGGCCTTTCGTAAATGTGAATCGGCGTCAGCGCTTGAAGGGCGTCGCGTCAGGCGGTCGCTTCGGCGAGCAGCCCGAACACCGAAAACACCAGCGGCTTGCGCTCCAGATTGTAGGATTCCGTCTCGCGCGCAGCGCGGCTGATCTTGTCCCATACCTCCGCCAGCCGTGCAAGCCGAGGCAGATTGGCATTGGCGTCCGCACCGCGCAGCCGTTCGCTCACCCAGCGCTCGACGCTGTCGACGAACGCCGCCAGTGCCACGCGGTCGTTCAATCCTAGCGCATCGCCGAGCGCATGAAGTTGCCGTGGATCGACCCGAGGCAGCGTATCGAGCAGAGCCGCCGTGCGTTGCTGAAGCCTCAGTGCGTCGCCGCCCATCAACGTCAACGCGCGCGACACGCTGCCTTCGGATAATTTCGCCGCCTCGATCAGCGCCGGATCGTCGGCCTCGGTGTCGGTCGCATGCGCGATCGCTTGCACCACATCGCCGGCCGCAATCGGGCGCATCGGCAGCTTGCGGCAGCGCGACAGGATGGTCGGCAACAGCCGCGCGGGCGCGTGACTGACCAGAAAGAACAGCGATCGCTGCGGCGGCTCCTCGAGGATTTTCAGCAGCGCGTTGGCGCCGTTCGGGTTCAACTCATCGACGGAGTCGACAATACAGATGCGCCAGCCATCGATCGCCGCCGTCGAGCCGAAAAACGGCACGGTCTCGCGGGTTTGATCGACCACGATCATCGTCCGCATCACGCCCTTGTCGTTGGCGGTGCGTTCCAGCGTCAGCAATCCGCCATGGGCCCCGGCGGCGATATGGCGCGCAACATTGTCGTCGGGATCGACGTCCAGCGTTCGCGCGTCCTGCACCGCGTGCGACTGCGGATCGCGATGAGCCAGCACGAAGCGCGCCATGCGGTAAGCCAGCGTCGCCTTGCCGATGCCTTGGGCTCCCCCGATCAGCCAGGCATGCGGAATGCGTCCACTGCGGTAGGAATTGAGCAGCGTCAGTTCGGCCTCGCGATGACCGAACAACGCTGAGGTCGCGCGGGGATGACCGGCGACAACCTCCTGCTCGACCTTGCGGGCGCTCATGCCGGAGCCATCGGCGCGCTGGCGGCAAAGAAACGGTCGCGCAAGGCGGCCCACACGCTGGCCGCCACGGTGCCGGCGTCGGCATTGGCATCGATCAGCACGCAGCGCCCGGGCTCTTCGGCGGCGAGTTGCCGGTAGGCCTCGCGCAATCCCTGATGAAACTTGACGTCTTCGGCCTCGAACCTGTCGGGCGCACCGCTGCCGCGGCGGGCGGCGGCGCGCTGCATCCCGACTTCAACCGGAACATCGAGAATGAAGGTCAGGTCGGGTTTGAGATCGCCGATCGTCACCCGCTGCAGCGCATTGACAATACCGGGCGCGACCTGCCCGAGCTTGCCCTGATACACCCGCGTCGAATCCGAAAACCGGTCGCACAACACCCATATTCCCTGTTTGAGCGCGGGTTCGATCACCGTCTGCACGTGATCGTCGCGCGCGGCCGCGAACAGCAAGGTCTCCGCGTCGGGGCCGAGCAGCTTGCCGACGCCTGACAGCAGCAGATGGCGAATGATCTCGGCTCCCGGCGATCCCCCGGGCTCGCGGGTGACGATCGCGCGCAGTTTTGCGGCATCGAGACGGTCGGCAAGCGTCCTGATCTGGGTGGACTTCCCGGAACCCTCACCGCCCTCAAAGGAGATGAATCGTCCGCGCCCCAAGGCTCGTTTGACCGCTGTTTCGGCCATATCAGAGTTTCTCGGCGCTCGCGCGAAACATTCCGATGACGAGCTCGCTTGCGCCATCGATCGCCCGCCGCATCGTCGATCCCCGGACGATGGATTCCGCCGCATAAACCGGCGCCTCCATCGCGACATTGGCGCCGCGCCAAACCCTGACAATGCCGACCTTCTGACCCTCGGTGACCGGGGCGCGCACCGGTCCGCTATAGATCACGCGGGCGATCAGTTTTTCATTGCCGTTTTTCGGCACCATCACCTTGATCGGCTCGCGGCTGGCAAGTTTGAGCGAGCGGCTCTCGCCGCCAAATACCTTGGCGTAGCCGATCTGCTGGTTCGCCGCGAACAGGGTGCGCGTCTCAAAATTGCGAAAGCCCCATTCCAGCATCTTCTTGGCCTCACTGGCGCGGTCGTCGGGATCTTCCAGTCCGTTGATGACGACGATCAGCCGTGTGTCGTTCTGCACGGCGGAGCCGACCATGCCGTAGCCGCCCTCCTTGGTGTAGCCGGTCTTCAGCCCGTCGGCGCCGGTCAGCGAATTCAGCAGCGGATTGCGGTTCTGCTGCCGGATCTTGTTCCAGGTGTATTCGCGCTCGCCGAACAATTTGTAGAACTCAGGGTAGGTCTGGATCACGTAACGCGCCAGCATCGACAATTCCCGCACCGTCATCTTGTTGGCGGGATCGGGCAGCCCGTTGGAATTGCCGAAGGTCGATCTGGTCAGGCCGATCTCGCGGGCCCGCTTGGTCATGAAATCGGCCGCGAAGGTGCGCTCATTGCCGGCGATAGCCTCCGCCAGCGCAATGCAGGCGTCGTTGCCGCTCGGGATGATGGCGCCGTGCAGCAAGTCGTCGACCGGGACCTTGCTGTTGATGGCCGCGAACATCGTCGACGTGCCGGACGGCGCGCCGCCCTTGCGCCAGGCGTTCTCGCTGATGCGGTATTCGTCGGTGAGTTTGACCTTGCCGGTCTTGAGGGCGTTGAACACCACCT
>JANMAN010000269.1:0-4410 GCA_031359885.1 Tardiphaga sp.
CGAGGATTTCGCGGACATGCTGCACGCGGTGCCCGGCGCTTACTTCTGGCTCGGACATGACGGCTCGGTGCCGGTGCATAATCCCGGCTTCGTGTTGGACGACAAGATTTTGCCGATCGGCGCCAGCATGTTCGCGCGCATCGTCGAAACGCGATTGCCCTTTGCGGCGTGAGTTACCTAAAGCAAGCGCAGCGCTAATGCTCTGCGTCCCTTCTCCCCTTGTGGGAGAGGGTGGACCGGTAGTGACGCAATTGAGCCACATAGAAGTCCGGGCCGAGTGACGGGTCTTATCCGAACGAGGCGTTTTACCCCTCACCCGCCTTCGCTTCGCGAAGGCACCCTCTCTCACAAGGGGAGAGGGAACGATGAACTTAGGCTTTGAGGAGAGTTTCAATGTCTGACGGAATTTCAAAAGCAGCGACCGAATTGCACGACCTCTCCGCTGTCCAACTCCTGAACGGCTACAACGCGAAGACATTCTCCCCGAGCGACGTCCTTGAGGACGTTCTAAATCACGTCGCAAAATGGGAGCCGCACATTCAGGCGCTCTACGCGTTCGATCCCGACGGCGCGCGCGTTGTGGCGAAAGCATCGACGGAACGTTGGCAGCACAGCGCGCCGCAAGGCCCGCTCGATGGCGTGCCGGTGACGATCAAAGACAACATCGCAACCAAAGGCGTGCCGGTGCCCTCGGCTCGATCACGACGACTTTGGTGCCGGCCGCCGCCGATGCTCCGCCCTCCGCACGGCTCCGCGAAGCCGGCGCGGTGATCTTCTCAAAAACAACAATGCCCGACTACGGCATGCTCTCGTCCGGCCTGTCGAGCTTTCATCCGCTGACGCGCAACCCGTGGCACCTGTCGAAAAATCCCGGCGGCTCCAGTGCTGGCGCAGGCGCAGCCGGTGCGGCCGGCTATGGTCCGCTGCATCTCGGCACCGATATCGGTGTTCGGTGCGGTTGCCGGCGTGCTGGTGCGGCCTCTTTGCGCTCAAGCCGTCGCTCGGGCGCATCCCTGTGGATCCGCCCTATGTCGGCCGCGTCGCCGGCCCGATGACGCGCACGGTCGATGATTCCGCGCTGATGATGAGCGTGCTGTCACTGCCGGACGCGCGCGACGGCATGAGCCTGCCACCGAACCATTTCAACTGGATGGCACTCGACCGCGACGTGAAGGGCCTGCGGATCGGTCTCCTGCTCGATCAGCCCTTCGGTCAGCCGCTGGAGCCTGCCGTGCGCGATGTCGTGTCCAAAGCGGCGCATGCATTCGAGTTCGCTGGCGCCATTGTCACCGACGTCGCCTCGCCGTTCACGCGCGACATGCTCGACGGGCTCGATGTGTTTTGGCGCGCACGTTCATGGGGCGACATTTCCGCTTTGCCGGAGACCGAACGAAACAAAGTGCTGCCGTATATCTACAATTGGGCAGAAGGCGCAGCTAACATGTCTGCTGCAGATGCAGTGAAAGGATTCGGCGCGACGGTGGCGATCCGCGCTGCAGCCGCGCATCTTTTTGCCGGTCTCGATTATCTGATATCGCCGGTCGCCCCGAACGTGAATTTCGCGGCCGAATGGGCGTCGCCGCTGAACGATCCGACGAAACCATTCGAACATATTGGCTACACCGTGCCGTGGAATATGGCGGAGAATCCGGCGGCGTCCATCAATGGCGGCTATGACGCCGCAGGCTTCCCGATCGGTGTCCAGATCGTCGGCAAGCGTTTCGACGATCTCGGCGTCCTGCAAATGGCCAAAGCATTCGAAGCCATGCGCGGCGAGCAAAGGCCGTGGCCGTCGCCTCCGATGAAATAACCCTTTAGGATCGTTTCGGGCCTGCCAAGTCCGGTAGAAGCCGGTAGACGGCGCATCCCGGAATGACAAAACAACAGAAAACAAAAACAGGAAACGCCATGTCCTACGAGACGATCAAATACGAGATCGCGGATCAAATTCTAACCATTACGTTAAACCGGCCCGAGAAATTGAACGCGTTTAACGCCACGATGCAGCGCGAGCTGATCGAGGCCTTTGACGCCGCGGATGCGGACGACGATGTCCGCGCGATCATCGTGACCGGCGAAGGTCGCGGCTTCTGTGCCGGTGCAGATTTATCGTCAGGCGCGGACACCTTCGATCGCGATGCCAAACGCGGGCCCGTCAAGAAGCTCGCCGACGGCAGCGCCGATTATTCGGACCCGCAGGTGCGCGACGGCGGCGGCCAGGTGACGCTGCGCATCTTCAAATGCCTCAAGCCCGTGATCGCCGCCGTCAACGGTCCGGCCGTCGGCATCGGCGTGACCATGCAGCTCGCGATGGACATTCGCATCGCATCTGAAAACGCACGCTTCGGCTTCGTGTTCTCGCAACGCGGTATCGTTCCGGAAGCCGCATCGAGCTGGTTCTTACCAAGACTGGTCGGCATCTCGCAGGCGCTCGAATGGTGTTATTCCGGACGCGTGTTCCCCGCACAGGAAGCGCTTGCTGGCCGCCTCGTCAGCAAGGTCGTAGCCCCTGACGAATTGCTTCCGACCGCGCGCGCGCTCGCTCGCACTTTCATCGACAAAACCGCGCCGGTGTCGGTCGCGCTGATTCGTCAGATGATGTGGCGCATGATGGGCGCGGACGATCCGATGGAAGCGCACAAAGTCGACAGCCGCGGTATCTATGCGCGCGGACGATCCGAGGACGTCAAGGAAGGCGTCGTCTCATTCCTCGAAAAGCGCCCTGCGCAATTCAAGAACACGGTCTCGCAGGATATGCCGAACTATTATCCATGGTGGAGCGAGCGGGAGTATAAGTAAATCAACCGCCGTCATCCTGAGGAGGCGCTTCTTCAGCGCCGTCTCGAAGGATGGCTGCATTTGCTTCCGCCATCCTTCGAGGCTTGCTGACCAGCGACGAAGACGTCGCCGGTCAGCTCGCACCTCAGGATGACGTCGTCATCACAAGAGCCACACGGCCGATCGCTTTGCGGTCGATCAGCAGCCGCATTGCCACCGCAACGTCTTCGAGCGGCAGGCGATGCGAGACGCTGGGCCTGATCTGCCCCGCCTCCGCCCAATCGTTCAACGCTTTGAAACGCGTTTCGCCCAACGCGAGATTTTTCCGTACCGCCTCGCCGGCGCGAACGCCGAGCACGCTCGCGCCCTTGATCAGCACAAGGTTGGTTTTCGCCACGCCAATGCCGCCGGTGAAACCGATGACAAGAAGCCGCGCGCCCCAATTGATGCAGCGCAGGCTCTGCTCTAAGATCTCGCCGCCGACCGGATCGAACACGACGTCCGCGCCGCGCCCGTCGGTAATGCGCTTCACGGCCTCGCGGAACGGGCCGTTGCTATAAAGCACGCCGTGGTCCGCCCCCCGTGTTTTCGCGACATCGAGTTTTTCCTGCGACGACGCGCAGGCGATCACCGTCGCTCCGAGCAACTTGCCGATTTCGACGGCGGCTAGCCCGACGCCGCCGCCCGCCCCGTGCACGAGCAGTACTTCGCCCGTCGCGAGTTGTCCGCGATCGATCAATGCATGATAGGCGGTGCCATGCGCAGCGAGGAACGTAGCACCTTCGGCGTAATCGAACCTCGACGGCATCGGCGTGATTTGCGACGGCGTCACCACAGCTTCGTCGGCATAACCGCCATGGCGCAGCTTGACGATCACGCGATCTCCAAGCGCAAACCCGCTTCGGTCGTCCGACAACTCGACGACGTCGCCGGCGGCTTCCATGCCTGGCGTGAACGGCAATTCGGGCTTCAACTGATACTCGCCTTTGGCCATCAATATGTCGGGGAAATTGATCCCCGCCGCCTTGATCGCGACGCGGACCTGCCCTGGATTCAAGGCAATCGAGTCGAACTCTTCAAGCCGCAGGCTCTCGGGTTCGCCGAGTTCACGGCAGACGACGGCGCGGGGCATCAGGCCGCGCTCGCGTTTCGGCGCGCGAGCGCCTCGCGGATCAAAGGCATCCGGTCGTTGCCGAAATACATGTCAGTCTTGTCGATATAGATCGTCGGCGAGCCGAAGCCGCCGCGCGCCATCACCTCGTCCGTATTGATCTTGAGCTGTTCTTTCACGGCGGGTCCGGCGATGCCTCTAAAGAATGCCTCGTGATCGACACCGACGCGGTCGCAGATGCCCGCCAACACCGCATCTTGCGAGATGTCTTGATCGTCTGCCCAATAGGTCTCGAATAAGGCCGTCGCGAACGGCACCAGCTTGCCTTCGGGCGCGAGCCAGATACATCCGCGCATCGCCTTGACGCTGTTCACCGGAAAAACGCGCGGCGGCATCTTGATCGTCAGGTCAGCGCTGCGCGCCCAGTCCGCGAGGTCTTTCTTGCTGTATTTCGCCTTGGCCGGCACCGGCGTCTTGCGGGATTCATAAACGCTGGGATTGATCGAATTGAAGATGCCTCC
>JANMAN010000295.1:0-2788 GCA_031359885.1 Tardiphaga sp.
CCGCTTCGCCGGCAAAGTATTCCTTGTGATCGTCGCCGATGTCCGAACCGGCCATGTTCTGGTGGCGGACGCAAGCGATGCTCTGACGGATTTCCTCGCGCTGCACGTTCTTCACATAGCCGAGCATACCCTGTTCGCCGAAATACTCGCGGGCGAGATTGTCGGTGGACAAAGCGGCTGTGTGATAGGTCGGCAGCGTAATGAGGTGATGGAAGATGCCGGCGCGCTTCGCCGAATCCGCCTGGAAGGTGCGGATCAGCTCGTCGGCTTCGATCGCCAGCGGCGTCTCGTCGTATTTCACGTGCATCAGTTCGGCGCGGTTATACTGGCTGACATCCTTGCCGGCCTTCTTCATCTCGTCGAACACCTGCCAACGGAAGTTCAGCGTCCAGTTGAACGACGGCGAGTTGTTATAAGCGAGCTTCGCGTTCGGGATCACCTCACGCACGCGGTCGACCATGACCGCGATCTGCTCGATGTTCGGCTTCTCGGTTTCGATCCACAACAGATCGGACCCGTTCTGCAACGAGGTGATGCAGTCGAGCACGCAGCGGTCCTGACCGGTGCCTTCGCGGAACTGATAGAGGTTGCTCGCGAGGCGCTTGGGACGCAGCAGCTTGCCGTTGCGGCTGATGATGACGTCGCCGTTGCCGACCTTGGACGCATCGACCTCTTCGCAATCGAGGAAGCTGTTATATTGGTCGCCGATGTCGCCCGGCTTGTGGCTGACGGCGATCTGCTGCGTCAGACCTGCCCCGAGCGAGTCGGTGCGGGTCACGATGATGCCGTCATCCACGCCGAGTTCGAGGAAGGCGTGGCGGCAGGCGCGGATCTTCGCGATGAACACCTCGTGCGGCACCGTCACCTTGCCGTCCTGATGGCCGCACTGCTTTTCGTCCGAGACCTGATTTTCGATCTGGAGCGCGCAGGCGCCGGCTTCGATCATCTTCTTGGCGAGCAGATAGGTCGCCTCGGCATTGCCGAAGCCGGCGTCGATGTCCGCGATCACAGGCACCACATGGGTCTGGAAGGTATCGATCTTCTCGATCAACGCCTTCTCCTTGGCCGTGTCGCCTGCCTTGCGGGCCGCGTCGATGTTGCGGAAGATGTCGTTCATCTCGCGCTGGTCGGCCTGACGGAGGAACGTATACAGCTCCTCGATCAGCGCGGGCACCGAGGTCTTCTCGTGCATCGACTGGTCGGGCAGCGGTCCGAATTCCGAACGCAGCGCCGCGATCATCCAGCCCGAGAGGTAGAGATAGCGACGATCGGTCTTGCCGCCGAAATGCTTCTTGATCGACACCAGCTTCTGCTGCGCGATAAATCCGTGCCAGCAGCCGAGCGACTGGGTGTATTTCGTCGAATCGGCATCATAGGCGGCCATATCGCTGCGCATCAGCGCGGCGGTGTATTTGGCGACGTCGAGGCCGGTCTTGAAACGGTTCTGCAAGCGCATGCGCGCGACGGCTTCCGCGGTCACACCGTTCCAGGTCGGCTGATTTTCGAGCAGCGCCCGCGCCGACTCGATTTCGCTCTGGTAGGAGGCAGGACCCTGGAGGGCGAGATCGCCCAGGCCGCGTGGCTGGAAATTCATTGTCGTGATCCTTTGGTAGTGACAACCTGACAACTATGGCCGCGATCGGCCATGCCGTCACATCTGTGACACTGCATTGCAATGCACGTTGCGCGTCATAAACGCGCTTCCGGCCCAATAAGCCAGATCGCCGGCTTGCGAATGAGGTCGTCATGTAACATACATACTTGTCACAGTTGTTAAGTTGTAAAGTTTGTCACAATCAGGTGGTCAATGGCTGGCGATTCCGGGAAAAAGCTGTTTGTCGGGCCGCGATTTCGGCGCATCCGGCAGCAATTAGGCGTGTCGCAATCCCAGATGGCCGAAGCGCTCGGGATCTCACCGAGCTACATCAACCTGATCGAGCGCAACCAGCGCCCGGTGACGGCGCAAATCCTGCTGCGGCTGGCCGAGACCTACGATCTGGACTTGCGCGACCTCGCCACCGCCGACGAAGACCGCTTCTTTGCCGAGCTCAACGAAATATTCTCCGACCCGCTGTTCCGCCAGATCGATCTGCCGAAGCAGGAACTACGCGACCTGGCCGAGCTCTGCCCCGGCGTGACGCATGCGCTGCAACGGCTCTACGCGGCCTATACGGAGGCGCGGCGCGGCGAGACCATGGTCGCGGCGCAAATGGCCGACCGCGACGAAGGCGCGCGGTTCGAGACCAACCCCGTCGAGCGCGTCCGCGATCTGATCGAGGCCAACCGCAATTATTTTCCCGAACTCGAACAGGCCGCCGAGACCCTGCGCGACGAGATCAATGTCGGCGCGCAGGATCTATTCGCGGCGCTGAGCGCGCGGCTGCGCGAAAAACACGCGATCGTCACCCGCATCATGCCGGTGGATGTGATGCGCGAGACGCTTCGGCGCTTCGATCGGCATCGCCGGCAGTTGTTGATTTCCGAACTGGTGGATTCGCCGGGGCGCGCGTTTCAACTGGCGTTCCAGATCGGGCTGACGGAGAGCACAGCCGCGATCGACGCCATCGTCAACCGATCCGGCGCGCTCGACGACACGCCGCGCCGGCTCTATCGCATCACGCTCGCCAATTATTACGCCGCTGCCGTGATGATGCCCTATGCGGCGTTTCATGGCGCGGCCGAGGCGTTGAACTACGACCTCAACGTGCTCGGCCAACGCTTCAATGTCGGCTTCGAGCAAGTCAGCCATCGGCTGACGACGTTGCAGCGCCCGAACGCGCGCGGCGTG
>JANMAN010000312.1:0-2431 GCA_031359885.1 Tardiphaga sp.
AGAGCCAGGGCGATCCTGGAGCGGGCATTGCAGATCAAGCCGAGTTCGGTTCCGGTCCTCGAAGCTTATTGCCGCTTTCTCAACGCGACCAACGAATTTGTCGAGAGCCTCGTGGCCTGCGCCAGAACGTTGAACTTCGATCCGTGGAACGGGCTGGCGCTGTATCATATCGGTCTCGCCCAGCTTCAACTGGGACGTTTCGACGACGCGCTCGCAACGTTCAAGCAGGCCGACCGTTTCGACACGCCGCAGGTCTCGCGGTGGACGTGGCCGCTCGGCGCGGGCCTGGCCTATGTGCTCATGGACCGCAACCAAGACGCGTTGCCGTGGCTGCTGAAGTCGATCGCCATCACGCCCGCATCGGGGCGGCCGCAAATGCTGCTGGCGGCCGCTTATCAGAGACTGGGGCGGGACGAGGAAGCCAAGGCCGCGATGGACAAGGCCCTCGCGCTGCGACCCGGCTCGACTGTGAGCAATGTGAGGCTTCCGCCGAAGAATGCCAGCGCGGCTTTTCTCGCGGCCGGCGCATCGCTGGAGCGGGCCTTCGTCGCCGCCGGCTTGCCGGAGAAATGAACGGCCATCCGAAAAGCTGGATCGCTCACGGCCGCGTGCTATAGCCTCCCCGTAGAAGCCGCTCCCGCATCGCTGTTCGTGCGACGATGAAGGGCGGACGATCATAAAATCGTTCGGTTTGCGACCATGCTGCGTTTATGGCGGCTCCGTTACAGATCGATCGGCCGGGAGGGAACACATTATGAGCCGCATGTTTCGGGCTATCGCTGCTGTCGCCATCTTATCAGTCAGCGCAGGCGGCGCGCTGGCGCAAAGCTGGCCGAACCGGCCCATTCGCATGGTCGTGCCTTACACGCCGGGCGGCTACACGGACTTGATGGCGCGGCTGGTTGGGCAAAAGATGTCCGAGGCTCTCGGTCAGCCGATCGTCTTCGAGAACAAGCCGGGCGCCAATGCCGTGATCGGCACCGACAGCGTCGCCAAGGCCGCGCCCGACGGTTACACGATCGGCACGGTGATCGCGGCCCATGCGGTCAATGCGACGCTCAATCCGAAGCTGCCCTACGACACGCTGAAGGATTTTACCTACGTCTCGCTGATGAGCGTCGCGCATTTGATCTTGATCGCGCATCCCTCGTTGCCGGCGAACGACATGAAAGAGTTCATCGCGCTCGCGAAGGCGAAGCCGGGCCAGTTGAATTTCGCGTCGAGCGGCATCGGCTCCGCAGCGCATCTGACGATGGAAATGTTGAAAAGCCGCGCCGGCATCAATCTTCAGCACATTCCATACAAAGGCACGTCGGGCGCGCTGCAGGATACGGTCGGCGGCCAGATCAACGTGATGTTCGACGTGGTCGGCCCGCTGATGTCGCAGGTGCGCTCCGGCAACGCGAAGGCCATCGCCGTCACTGCCCAAGAGCGCATTCCCGCGGCGTCCGACGTCCCGACCATGGCCGAGCAGAACGTCCCGGATTTCGTGGCCGGCACCTGGGCCGGTCTGATTGCGCCGGCCGGCACGCCGAAAGAGATCGTCGATCGCCTCTCCGCGGAAGCCAAGAAAGCCCTCTCCGATCCGGCCTTGAAGGCGAAGCTCGTCGATCAGGGAATCGTCGCCATGGGCAGCACCCCGGACGAGTACCGCGCTTTCGTCGTGCAGGAGATCGCGCGGTGGAAGTCGGTGATCACCGACGCCGGCATCAAGCTCGAGCAGTAATGCATCGCGCGCTTTCGCGAGCTTTATCTTCTTTGCGAAGAAGGACACGACCCAGTGGACACAATGCAGGGCCGCGTGTTGCGGCCACGTGACATCAAGCCTCACGAACGCGGTGGCGGCGCGCGCACGACGCCGCTCGTCACCCGCGGCATCGGCTCGACCAGCATGCTGAACGGCATCACGGAATTCGCGCCGGGGGCGGCGATTCCGCTGCATCTGCATAATTGCGAGGAAAGCGTGTTGGTGCTCGCCGGCGACGCCATCGCCGAGCTGGACGGCGTTCAGCATCGGATGGCCGCGATGGATACGACATGGGTGCCCGCGAACGTGCCGCATCGCTTCATCAACGCGTCGGCGACGGAGCCGATGCGGATTTTCTGGACCTATGCCTCGATCGATGCGACGCGCACGCTGATCGCCACCGGCGAAACCCGCTCGGTCGATTCCGAGCGGGACTAATCCGGTCGCTCTAGTGTTTTACCTCGCGGCGATGCCGAGATCGGCGATCAACTTTGCATAGCGCGCGAGTTGATCGCGCGTCAGCACCCGCAGCTCCTCCGGCGAACTGCCTTCGATCACGAGTCCCTGCTCGTCGAGTTTGCGCCGCGTCTCCGGATCGTCGAGGGCCTTGCGGACTTCGGCGTTCAGACGCGTGACGATCTCGGGCGGCGTGCCGGCCGGCGCCAAGATGGCGAACCACGAATT
>JANMAN010000329.1:0-6905 GCA_031359885.1 Tardiphaga sp.
CGCGGGGGCGGGTTGGGGGGCCGTCTCTTTGGGGTTGTTGTGTGGTGTTTTGGGTGGGGTTGGGGGCCCAGCGACCAACGACTGCTGCATTCATGTCGGCACCCTGCCTTTGCCTCTCCGGCATCAACACGTGGGTGAATCGAAGCATCACGTCGTCATTGCGAGCGAACGTCAATTCGGCCCTTGCCGAGTTGATGTGAGAGAAGCAATCCAGTCTTCACCTTAGACAAAACTGGATTGCTTCGTCGGCTACGTTTCTCGCAAACGAGAAACCAAGCCTCCTCGCAATGACGAACATTGACGTAGATGATGTGACTCGAAACGCCGAGGCATCGGCGGCGCGCTCCTTCTCCCCGTTCTGACGGGGAGAAGGTCGGGATGAGGGGCGAGCGACCGACGACTGCTGCATTCGTGTCAGAATCCTGCCTTGGCCCCTCACGTGCCTCGCGGCGACCGCTCCAGCAACACCGTCGGCACGCCGCACGTCCCGGACTTCACCGTCATGATCCGCGTCCCCGGTTTGCGTCCGGTCCGAATCTCCGACACCGCGACTCCTTTGGCGACAAGCCGCGCGCGCGTCGCATCGAGATCGCCGGCACGCCAGCTCAAACCCCAGACGTGATCGTCCTTCGCGAGATCGTTCTGTCCCGGCCGTTGCACCACTTCGACGATCAGATCGCCGCAGCGGAAAAACATCAGCCGGCCCCAGTCCGGATGCGAGCGATCGAGCGCCATGTCGAGCCTGAGGCGTGCACCATAGAGAGCCGCCGCGCGCTCCGGCTGATGCGTCGAGACGACGACATGATCCAACCCGGCGATCGGCGCATCGCCGACCTCTTCGGACATCGGTCGTTCTTGCGCTCGTTCCAGAAAGAACAACCGCACGCCATGCGCGGCGGCCGTCGCTACGCGCGTGCGTTGCCACGTCATCGTCGCGCCACTCGTCGCGTCGGTGCTACCGCCGTCGACGATCGCATCGGGCTGCAACGCCAACCGCGACAGCCGGCGATGCATCTTCGACAGATCGGCGACGCGAAAACACAGGCTGGCGAGGCCGTCGCCACTCTGCGCCTGATGCGCCGCGCGAATCCTGTCGGCGGTTTCGCCCGGACCATCCGCCGCCATCAATTCCAACGTCGTGTTGTCGAGCGTGAACAGGACTGTCGCCGCGCCCGCATGCGTGGCGCGCCATGACGGCGCGCGCGCGAACAGCGTCTCATAAGCTTTGGTGGCGGCGTCGATGTCGGCAACGAGAACGACAATGTGATCGAGGGCGGTAATCATCTCAAGGAAACAGCCCGCGCGTCGCCTTGGCCGCGCGGACCTTCTCGACCCCGATCGCCATGGCGGCGGTGCGATGCGAAATGCCGTCGCGCGTCGCGCGGGCCGACATCGCCTCGAAAGCGCGGTCGAGAATTTGATACTCGCGCCGCACCACTTCCTCTTCCTCCCAGAACAGTTGCTGCAAATCCTGCACCCATTCGAAGTAGCTGACGACGACGCCGCCTGAATTGCACAGGATGTCCGGGATCAAGAAGACATCGCCGCGACGTTTGTCGAGCACCAGATCGGCGTCCGGCGTGGTCGGGCCGTTCGCGCCTTCCGCCAACACCCGGCATTGCAGGTTTTCCGCGACCGCTGCATCGATGACCCGCTCCATCGCGGCGGGCACCAGCACGTCGCAGCGCAAGGTCAGTATCTCTGCGGGATCGAACGTCAGTTGCGTCGAAAAGCCCTTGATGCTGCCGTGCTCGGCGGTGTGGCGCATGAGTGCCGGAATATCGAGGCCGTTGGCATCGAACAGTGCGCCGGTATGATCGCTCACGGCGATCACCTTGAGCCCGTAATTGTAAAATTCCAGCGCGGCATAGGAGCCGACATTGCCGAAGCCCTGAATGACGGCGGTGCCGCCGCTCATCGACAGCGACAATTCCGACATCACGCGCTTGGCGAGATACGCGACGCCGCGTCCCGTCGCCTCGCGTCGGCCGAGCGTCCCGCCGGAGGCGACCGGCTTGCCGGTGACGATCTCGGTCACCGTGCGGCCCTGATACATCGAATAGGTGTCCATGAACCAGGCCATCACCTGCTCGTTGGTGCCCATGTCCGGTGCCATGACGTCGGTATGCGGACCGACGAAGGGGATCATCTCCTGCATGTAACGCCGCGACAGCGCTTCCAATTCGCGCTTCGATATTTGCGTCACGTCGACGCTGATGCCGCCTTTCGCGCCGCCATATGGCAGGCCGACCAGCGCGCATTTCCAGCTCATCCAGATCGCCAGCGCCGCGACCTCGCCGAGATCGACGCTCGGTGCGAAGCGCGTGCCGCCTTTGGTCGGCCCCATCGTGAGATGGTGCTGAACGCGGTAGCCCTCGTAGACGGTGATGGTGCCATCGTCGCGATGGATCGGGCACGAGACGGTGATGGCCCGCTTCGGCATCAGGATGCGGTCGCGCTCGTCCATCGGAATGGACAGGTGATTGGCGATCACGCCGAACTGATTCACCGCCATGTCGAATACGGGACCGGAATAGACCGTCATGATCTCACCTCGCAGGTCAGCCGCGTTGTTATGCAACTTTAGAGCGTCGGATGCGAATTATTTCCGCCCGGCCCACGCGATAAGAGGTGCTAATGTCGCGCCGGACCCGACCCGCAAGATGGACAGATGATGCAAGCCCTTTTCATCGGACAGACCTATATCGACGTGACGTTCATTACCGACCACATGCCGACCGGCGACGAAAAGCACGTCGCGACCGACTATGCCGTGTCGTTCGGCGGCAATGCCGTGACGGCCGCGTTTTGCTGCGCCAAACTGGGCATCGTGCCCGATCTGATCGCGACGGTCGCGAACGACTGGCTCGGCCGGATGTTTCAGGACATGAGCGCGAAATACGCCATCTCGGTGCATCCGCGTAAGGTCAATGCGTCGTCGCTGTCGTTCATCATGCCGAAGGACGGCAAGCGCGCCATCGTGCGCTGCCGCGACGACGAGCACATCCATCCGTTTCCGATCCTTAACCTGAAAGGCTGTCGCGCGCTGCATGTCGACGGCCACCAGCCCGATGCCGCGATCCATTACGCGAAATTGTGCCGCGAGGCCGGCATCCTGACCTCGCTCGACGGCGGCGGGTTGCGCACCAACACGCACGAGCTGCTGCAATATATCGACGTCGCGATCGTCGCCGAACGGCTGTGCGAGCAGATGGACAAGACGCCCGAGGCGATGCTGGACTATTTGAAAGAGCGCGGCTGTCGCGTCGGCGGCGTCACGCAAGGCGAGCGCGGGTTGCTGTGGTACGACGAGACCGGCGCGGTTCATTCGCTGCCGGCGTTGAAGCTGCCGCCGTCGCGGGTGCGCGACACCAACGGCGCGGGCGACGTGTTTCACGGCGCCTATATGTTTTCGTATCTGAGCAGCCCTGAAAAAAGCTGGCACGATCATTTCGTGTTCGCGCGTGCGGCCTCGACCTACAAGATCCAGCACCTCGGCAATGAAGCGGGGCTGCCGACGATGACCGACATCGCCGCGGTGCGCGAGGAGTTGGAAGAGCGGGTGTAGGATCGTCGGATGGGTTGAGTTCTTGCGAAACCCATCAAAGCCGCGATGGGTTTCGCGTGTGGGCGCGACGATCGCGCCCAAGCTCAACCCATCCTACGCTTTCTACGACGATGGTTTCCGCGCCAACTCGTCGCGGTAGCTCGCGTAATTCGGCTGATCGACCGCGAGCTTTTCCATCGTGGTCTGCCACAGATGATCCGCCACGCCGGGCGACGACAGGCTGATCGCGCCGCTCGCGATCTCGTCGGATAAGGCCCGGTTCAAATCGTTTAGCGTGCCGTGCACCCCCATCAGTTGCGCGAGCCTTACATTTTCGGCGGCATCGCTCGCGCCCGACAAAGTCAGTTCGCGCGCGACCAGATCGAGCGCGTTGATCGCGACGCGCAGCTTGAACGCGCCGTGGCCGCCGCTGATCGCCGGCGCGATGTCGTCGCGCAGAAAAGCCGCCACCGCCTTGACCAATTCCGCCGTAGTCGGTTCGTCTTGCATCGCCTAACCTCGTGGAGCCAACAACCGCAGCAGATCGATCTCGGTCTCAGACGAGCGCCGCCCGATCATCGCACGCTCCATCGAATGATCCGGGCCGTCGCGAAACCGCTGCATCATGCCGCAACACATGATGCCCCAGCGCAGCGTGCCCATCACCTCCCAAAACATCACCCGATCCGGATCGACGCGGCGCGACGATGCGGCCTCGTAGCCCTCGAACATCTCGTCGCGCATGCCGAAACCGCCGACCGGCTTGTCGATGCCGCCGAAGCGCCATGAATTCACGCAGACCCAGCCGAGGTCTTCCATCGGATCGCCGAGATGCGCCAGCTCCCAATCCAGCACCGCGCGAATGCCGTCCGCGCCGATGATGAGGTTGCCGTGGCGGAAGTCGCCATGCACCAGCGTCACATCCGACGACGGACCCGGATCGTGATCGGCCAGCCAACGCAGCGCCAGATCGAACACCGGCCGCGGCCGATCGAACGAACGATACTCGCCCGTCATCTCCGCGATCTCTTTTGCTGCCGTCATCGCGCGCAGCGGTGGCAAATCGGCCATCGGCAGATCGTGAATCATCGCCAGCGTGCGGCCGACCTGCCCTGCCAACACTGGCCGCGCAGCCGCGAATTCATCGTCGCGTAAAATCTTGCGCGGGATGGTCTCGCCGTCGACGCGGCCCATGATGAACCCAGTGCCGAGATCGTCCGCCTCGACCAACACATGAAGCACCTGCGGCGACGGGACGCCGGCGTCATGCGCCTGCTGCATCAAAATCGCTTCGGCGGAAAGTCCCGCCGCGCGGCCCGGTGCCGCGCCATAGCCCTGCGGCGCGCGGCGCAGGATCGCGCCACGCGCGCCGTCGGGGTGAAGGATGTCAAACGACCACGTCTCTTGGCTGGCACCGCCGGACAGCCGCTTGGCATCGGCCACGCCTGTCGCGCCGTCGCACCAACGCGATACGCAGCGCGACAGCGCCTGTTGCATGTCGTCAGGAGTCACTCACTTGCCCTTGAATGTCGCCGGGCGCTTTTCGAGGAACGCCGTGACGCCTTCCTTGAAGTCTTCGGCAGCACCCGCCACGCGTTGCGCGCGCTGCTCCTGGTCGAGTTGATCCTCGAACGAATTGTCTGTCGAATCCCAATAGAGCTTGCGGATCAGCGACAGCGCGATCGTCGGGCCGTTGGCGAGATCATGCGCGAGCTTCATGGTCTCGTCCCACAATTGCGCGTCGTCATAGACGCGATTGACGAGGCCCCATTCGAGGGCCTTCTCGGCCGGCAGTTTTTCGCCGAGCAACGACAGCTCGACCGAACGCGCCTTGCCGATGATGCGCGGAAGAATCCACGTCGAACCGCAATCCGGTACCAGACCGATGCGGCGAAACGCTTGCAGAAAATACGACGACTTCGCGCACAGAATGAGATCGCCCATCAGCGCGAAGCTCATGCCGGCCCCGGCCGCCGGTCCGTTCACCGACGTGACGATCGGACAATGCATCAGACGCAGCCGGCGGAGGAACGGATGAAAGCCGGTCTCGAGCGAACTGCCGGCGCTGCTGCGAGGGGGCTTTCCGTTTGGCGTGGTCTCGGTTTTGTTGCGTCCCTGAAGATTGGCGCCCGTGCAAAACGCACGGCCGGCTCCCGTGATGACAAGGCAACGAACGTCGTCGCGCTTGTCTTCGATGGCGTCGAGCGCTTCGCCGAGGCCGCCGAGCATGTCCATCGAGACGGCGTTCATCACCTCCTGATGGTCGAGCTTCAGGATGGCGACCGAGCCGTCGAAATCGAGCGTGCAGTGTTTGAATTGCATGGTTTCCTCGGTGATGATCCGCGCCTTGTTGATCGCCGTCGCGGCGGGTTTGCGTTCGTGGAGTGGATTTGACATTCGCCACCCCCTTGCCGCGCATTGGCAGAGCGAATGTCAAATCCGAAACTCCACGAAATACTTATATTTCCAGTGGTCCTTTAATTCCAACATTCGCAAACCACGCCTGTTGAACCGGAGTGCGAATGTTGGAATGGGACCACTGGCGCGCATATTTGATTTTTGCGGGCGGCTTGTCCATGCTTGCCCGAACAGACATCGTCGCGAAGGACTGCGGTGACGTCATAACAACAGCAAGAAAAATGGAAACGCGCATGTCGATCTTCGATCTCACCGGCCGTGTCGCGGTCATCACCGGCGGCAATGGCGGCATCGGCCTCGGCATCGCGCAGGCGCTCGCCGCGCAGGGCTGCACCGTCTCGATCTGGGGCCGCAACGCCGCCAAGAACGAGGCCGCTGCCGCTTCGCTGAAAGGCTGCGCCGGCCAGGTCGAAACCCGCATCTGCGACGTCAGCGATCCGGCGTCAGTGAAGGCCGCGATGGCCGCCACGCTCGATGCGCAAGGCCGCGTCGATGGCTGCTTCGCCAATGCCGGCATCGGCGGCGGCGGACGCCATACCTTCATCGACCGCACGGAAGACCAATGGCGCAGCATGTTCGCGACCAATCTCGACGGCGTGTTTCATGTCTTTCAGGCCGCGGCCCGGCACATGACCGAGCGCGCCACGGCGGGCGATCCGTTCGGCCGGCTGGTCGCGACGTCGAGCCTCGCGTCGATCTTCGGCACCGCGCGCAACGAGCATTATGCGGCGACGAAGGCGGCGATCAACGCGTTGGTCCGCGCGCTCGCGGTCGAACTCGCGCGACAGGGCGTGACGGCGAATGCGATCCTGCCGGGCTGGATAAAAAGCGACATGACCGCTGGCATCATGGCCAATGAAAAATTCGTCGCCAATGTGATGCCCCGGATTCCGGTACGGCGGTTCGGCGAACCCACGGATTTCGGCGGCATCGCGGTTTA
>JANMAN010000350.1:0-2622 GCA_031359885.1 Tardiphaga sp.
CCCACATGCCACGCGCGCCTTCCTCCTGATGCCATTTTGCGCGGGTGCGGAATGAGCCGCGCCCGGTCATGTAGGCTTCGGCGATGCTCTCCTTGGAATCGACGATGATGCCGCCCGTTGGAAAATCGGGGCCTTTGACGAAACGCAACAGCGCCTTCGATGCCGTGTCGGGCTTGTCGATCAGATGCAGCGCCGCGTCGCAAAGTTCGGCTGCGTTGTGCGGCGGGATCGACGTCGCCATGCCGACCGCGATGCCCTGCGCGCCGTTGGCGAGCAGGTTCGGAAAGCCGCCCGGCAGCACGATCGGCTCTTTGGACTGGCCGTCGTAATTGGCGCGAAACTCGACCGCGTCCTCGTCGATGCCGTCGAGCAGCAGCCGCGCGACGTCGGTCATGCGCGCTTCGGTGTAGCGATAGGCGGCCGGGTTATCGCCGTCGATATTGCCGAAATTGCCTTGCCCGTCGACCAGCGGATAACGCGACGAGAAATCCTGCGCGAGGCGCACCAGCGCGTCGTAGATCGACTGGTCGCCATGCGGATGGAACGAGCCCATCACGTCGCCGACGATCTTGGCGGATTTCTTGAACGGCGTGCCGGGATCGAGCCGCAGCAGCCGCATGCCGTATAAGATGCGCCGATGCACGGGTTTCAGCCCGTCGCGGGCGTCCGGCAGCGCGCGATGCATGATGGTCGAGAGCGCGTAAGCGAGGTAGCGCTCCTCCAACGCGTCGCGCAGCATCACTTCGTGGATCTCAGCCGGCTCCGGCGGAATCAGTCGTTTTCCCATGGGGAGGGGTTAGCCGGATCGGCCGAATCGGACAAGACGCGAATCGGGCAACTGGCACGGCGTTATCCTGAGGCGCTCGCCTTCCGGCGACGTCTTCGTCGGCCGGCAGGCGAGCCTCGAAGGATGGCTACAAAGTGCGTGCAGCCATCCTTCGAGGCTCATCGGCGCGCGCGAGAGCGCGCTAAGATGAGCACCTCAGGATGACGGCAAAGCGCGCGGAACTGCCATCAGCCGCACCACCGCATTGATGAACCCCGCGCGCGCGTCGGAGTGCGCCTGCCCGCGCGGCTCCAGCACGTTGCGCATCAAAAAGCGCCCGGTCAGCGCGAAGCCGTCCTGCAAATCACGTTCGGAAAAACCGTTTTGGCCGTCGTCGTCTTCGCGCAAGAACGGCGGCAGCGGCATCAACTTGTCGCGCCACGGTTCGCCGGCACTGCGCGACACCGCGCCGCCCGATTTCGGCGAGACGTAAATGAGGTCTTGTTCCGCGCCGGTCGCGGCGCATGTGGTGAGATCGAGCCCGAAGCCGAGTTCGGTTAACATCGCTAGTTCGAAACGAATGAGATGCACGGCGGCACCTGCGACGTCGTCGAAATCATCCAGCGTCCGCTCCAGCATGTCGTAAATGTCTTCGTGCGGATCGCGCTCCGGCAACAGCCTCGCCAACGATGCGAGATGCGTGACGCCGTAGACCGCATGCGACGACGCCAGCAACGACGCCGCGCGCATCCGCGTCGCCTCGATCAGATAATAACCGAGATGTTCGTCGAGCCGCGCGCGCCACACCGCGCTGACGGAATTGCCGGGCTGCAACAAGGGCCGCATCCGCGACCCCGCGCCGCCGCGCACGAGGCCGAGATGGCGTCCATGGCTGCGCGTCAGCAGTTCGACGATGGCGCTGGATTCGCCATGCCGCCGCACGCCCAGCACGATGCCTTCGTCGGTCCATTCCATGACACAGGTTTACAGGATTTTTCAGGCTGTAGGATGGGTTGAGCGCAGCGATACCCATCAAATTGAAGCGACAAATGATGGGTTTCGCAAATCGGTGCAAAGATCGCACCTTTGCTCAACCCATCCTACACCATCACTCCGTGAACCAAGCCTTCGCATCGCCGGTGAAGGCGAAATACAAACCCAACCCGGTGAGGCAGCAAGAGAGGAGATCGATGAAGCTATCGAACTGCAAGCCGTTGGCGCTGAGCACCTGCGACAGCGACAGCGTGGCGACTGCCAACGAAACAAACAACACCCAGCGCGGCCAGCTCTTGCGGCCATGCGCGGCGAGCCAGACCAGATACACGAACAGCAGCAGCAAACCGGCGGTCAGCAGATTCGCGGCCATGATCGCGCTATCGCTCAGATCGGCATCGGCCGAGCGATCCTGAAAGGCGACCGAAAGCGCGTCGAGCGTCAGCGACGCATAGAGCAGCGCCTCGAAATACCAGACGTTCTTGGGCAGCTTTGCCGTGCGCGTGATTGTCATTCTTTGGGAAATTCCAGGCCCATCTCGCGGTAACGTTCGGGGTCGTCGCCCCAGCCGTCGCGAACCTTCACGAACAAAAACAGATGCACTTTTTCGCCGACGATTTCGGCGATCTCCTTGCGAGAGTCCGCGCCGATCGACTTAATCGTTGCGCCGGCTTTGCCGAGCACGATCTTGCGCTGGCTGTCGCGCTCGACGAAAATCGTCTGCTCGATCCGAACCGATTTATCTTTACGCTCCGTCCACGAATCCGTTTCGACGGTGGACTGATACGGCAGTTCCTGATGCAGATGACGGTAGATTTTTTCGCGGGTAATTTCAGCCGCGAGATGGCGCAACGGCGCGTCCG
>JANMAN010000372.1:0-2878 GCA_031359885.1 Tardiphaga sp.
TGCCTGTTGCTGACGAGGTATCCAGCCGGCCGCTGATCTTGACGCGGCCGCCGTCGCCGCCGCCGATCGTGATCGAACCGTTGCGGCCGCCGATCGAGCGGGCTTGCACGACGCCGGAGATGTTGACCGCATTGCGTGCCGCTTCGCGCGCGGTCGCAGCCGAGATCACCACGCTGCCGCCGTCGGCCGCGATGCTGCCGGAGTTCTTGATCAGCGCGTTTTTGCCGCCGGCGCCGGTCGGCACCGCGACCTGCAAAAAGCCGTCGCCCGAGAAGTCGAGCGTCGCCTGCTCGCCGGAGCCCAAGCCGACTTTACCGAGCGGCACGTCGATCGCGCCCGAGTTCGACACCGTGCCGCCGATCAGCGCCGCATAGCCGCCGCGGCCGACCCGGATCGTGCCGGCATTGCTGACGCCCGCCGACGATCCGTTGCCGGTGAAGCTGCGCTTGCCGGCCATGAAGTCGGAGTCGAGGATTCCGAGCGTGGATGCGACGAAGCCGCCGCCGGCGTTCACCGTGCCCGAACTGGTGATCGCGATGCCGTTGGGGTTGACGAGGTAGACGCTGCCGTTCGCCGTGATCGATCCGGCGATGCTCGACGACGTCGTGCCGGTGACGCGGTTCAGGATGGCCGACGACGCGTTGGGCTGCGCAAAGGTGACGCCGTTGCCCTGCCCGACCGAGAAGCTCTGGTAGTTGACGACCGCGCTCGGGCTCGACTGCGTGATCGTCATTTGCGTCGCCGACGGCTGGCTGATCGCCACGCTGCCCGCCGCGACGCTGGCCCCGGTCGGCAGCGCCTGCGCCATCGCCGTATCGATCAACGCCGGCGACGTCAGCGCCGTCGTCGCCAGCAACACCGCCGCCCGCATCGCGAGGCCGCAATGGGGGCGGCGTCCGGATGCACCAGAACCGATCTCAATCATGGCAGGCGCATTCCTTGAGTTCTAGAACCTGAACGCCGAGACGAAGGTGAAGCGGTTCGACGCAGCGATGCCGTCGGAGCGCTCCGCGCGGCCGACTTCGAGCGTCAGCGATCCGTTGGACAATGTGCCGGCCGCGGCACCGCCGAGGCGCAGCCCGCCGCCATAGGAGGTGGCGCGGATCCGCGACGCTTCCAACGCGGTCGGATTGACAAGCTGCACCTCGCCGTACGCGCCGAAGACATAGGGCGCAGCGATGACGCCGACGGCGTTGCCGAAGAACGCCGCGTTCTGAATCGGGAGCGACCAGGGCGACTGTAGTTCGCCGCGCACGACATAGCCTTGGTCGCCGACCACCGTGCCGGCATCGAACGCCGACAGGCCAGTGGTGTTGGCGATGCCGATTTGCTCGCTGCGCAGCAAGGGCGTGTTGAACGAGGTCTGCCCCCGCGCCGCGATGCTGACCGCCAGATGCTCGACCAGCGTCTGGTTATAGCCGAGCGTGATGTCGAACTTCTGGAACGAGGCGTCCGCGCCCTGCCGAGACAGCGGCAGCAGCGGCGTCGCCTGCGCCGCGGTCCGCGCGCCGAGCGCATCGAGGCCGAACGATGCCGTCGCGCGGCCGGAGATCGTGGCGCCCCATGGCGTGATGACATCGCCGTCGTTGACGAAACGCACGATTCTCAATCTGTCTTGCGACAGCGGCACCGGATCGTTCGCCACGAACAGGCTGAGCTTCTCGTCTTGCGCGTCGAACGAGACCTCGCTGTTGAAGTTCGCCGACCGGCCGCGCAGCCAGGCATAGCGCAAGCGCAGCGACAGCCGTTCGAAGGCGCTGGTGGTCTGGACGCCGTTGACGGCGAGCGGCGTGGTTCGCGCGTCGGTATATTCGGCATTGAAGGTCAGGCCTTCGACCCACAAGGGCAGGATGACGCCCGCCGCCAGCGTGCGATTGCGCGGATAGGTCTCGAAGACGCCGTTGGTGCCGCCGTCCGGATGCCCGGCGGCGCGCAGATAAACCAGTTCGCCGAAGCCCGCGACCGAGTTGAGGTCGAGCCCTGCGCCCAGCGTGGTCCGCCCCAGCGAGCGCGCCAGCGTGTTGTCGAAGGTCAGCGTCTCCGACACCGCCTGATACTTGGCGTCGACGACGAGAACCGTCGCGCCCTCGGCTTTGCCTGGGCTCAGCGTCGAGCGCAGGATCACCCCGGGGGTATCACCGGCCAGCAGCACCCGGCGCTTGATCTCGCGCAATGTGAGCCCGCGCCGCCCGGTCAGCGGCCCGACCAGCGTCGCGATGCGCTGGCGAACACGCTCGGGAACGTCCTTGGTCTCGACCCGCTCGATGAAGCCGTCGATGACGACGAGCTTCAGCCGCGCGCCGTCGACCAATTGCTGCGGCGGCAGCACCACGCGGACCAGCACATAACCGACGGCGGCATAGGCCGCCTCGAGCTCGCGCGCGGCGGCAAAGATTTCCGCGCCCGATACGCGACGCCCGCTGAGACGGGCCTGTAGCGCCGCGGTCTCCGCCGCCAGCTCCGGCAGGCCGCCCCTGACGCCGACCCCCGCCAGCCGCACCGACAGCTTCTCGGCCCCCGCCGGCGCCGCCAACCCGCCACCGCCGCCGATCGCTAACCCGCCGCCGCGCCCGACATTCGGGGCAAAACTCGGCGGCGTGATCTGCGACGCCGTCTGCGCCCGGACAGCGCTCGAAAACGCAATACCCACAAGCCCGGCAAACAGGCAGCAGATGGCCGCGCGTCCAAGCCCATGCACCGACCCAAAAAGTGGCCCGAGCAACGGCTTCGGCCAAAGCAGCCGCCCGTTCAAAACCGCTTTGGCCGAAATCACGCCCACCGAGTCGTCACCAACGTCAAACCCTCGCGCGAGGCCTGCGCGCGCAACGCCGCGATCTCGGCATCCGTAAATACATGATGATCGGCGAACGTTCTTTCG
>JANMAN010000455.1:0-2452 GCA_031359885.1 Tardiphaga sp.
GGCCGCTCGGTGATTGTCGTCGGTCCCGAACTCAAGCTGCACCAGTGTGGCCTGCCGAAGAAGATGGCGCTCGAACTGTTCAAGCCGTTCATCTATTCGCGGCTCGACGCCAAGGGTCTCTCCACTACGGTGAAGCAGGCCAAGAAGCTCGTGGAAAAAGAGCGTCCCGAGGTTTGGGACATTTTGGATGAGGTCATCCGCGAGCATCCCGTGCTGTTGAACCGCGCGCCGACGCTGCATCGCTTGGGCATCCAGGCGTTCGAGCCGGTGTTGATCGAAGGCAAGGCGATCCAACTTCATCCGCTGGTGTGCTCGGCGTTCAACGCCGACTTCGACGGCGATCAGATGGCCGTCCACGTTCCGCTGTCGCTCGAAGCGCAGTTGGAAGCGCGCGTGCTGATGATGTCGACGAACAACATTCTGCATCCCGCGAACGGTCAGCCGATCATCGTGCCGTCGCAGGATATCGTGCTCGGCCTGTATTATCTCTCGGTGCTCCGCGAAGGGCTGCCGGGCGAAGGCAAGCTCTATGGCGAGATGGCGGAGATCGAGCATGCGCTGCATGCGAAGGTCATCCACCTTCACACCAAGATCAAATATCGCTGGCACGGCATGGACGAAAACAGCAAGCCGGTGGTGCGCTGGTACGAGACCACGGCCGGTCGCGCGATGCTCGGCCAGGTTCTGCCGAAATCGCCGCGGATGCCGTTCGACGTCGTCAACAAGCTAATGACGAAGAAGGAAATCTCCGGCGTCATCGATCAGGTCTATCGTCACTGCGGTCAGAAGGAGACGGTGATCTTCTGCGACCGCATCATGGCGCTCGGCTTCTACAACGCGTTCAAGGCCGGCATCTCGTTCGGCAAGGACGACATGGTCGTGCCGAAGTCGAAGTGGAAGATCGTCGACGAGACGCGCGCGCTCGCGAAGGAATTCGAGCAGCAGTACAATGACGGCCTGATCACGCACGGCGAGAAGTACAACAAGGTCGTGGACGCCTGGTCCAAGTGCAACAAGAAGATTTCCGAAGACATGATGACGGAAATCTCGGCCGTGAAGAAAAATCCGAACGGCGGCGAAGCTCAGATCAACTCGATCTTCATGATGTCGAACTCCGGCGCGCGTGGTTCGCAGGACCAGATGCGTCAGCTGGCCGGCATGCGCGGCCTGATGGCCAAACCGTCGGGCGAGATCATCGAAACGCCGATCATCTCGAACTTCAAGGAAGGCCTTTCGGTTCTCGAATACTTCAACTCGACCCATGGTGCTCGTAAGGGCCTTGCGGATACGGCGTTGAAGACCGCGAACTCGGGCTACCTGACGCGCCGTCTCGTCGACGTGGCGCAGGACTGCATCATCACGCAGGACGATTGCGGCACCAAGCTCGGCATCAAGATGCGCGCCATCGTCGATGCCGGCACCGTGGTGGCGTCGCTGGCGTCGCGCATTCTCGGCCGTACCAACGGCGAGGATCTGCGCGATCCCAACACCAACAAGATCGTGCTCAAGCGCGGCACCTTGATGGAAGAGAGCCACGTCGATGCCATCCAGCAGGCCGGTATCCAAGAGGTGAAAATCCGCTCGGCGCTGACCTGCGAATTGGTCAACGGCATCTGCGGCAAGTGCTACGGGCGCGATCTGGCCCGCGGCACGCCGGTCAACCACGGCGAGGCTGTCGGCGTCATCGCCGCGCAGTCGATCGGTGAGCCCGGCACGCAGTTGACGATGCGTACGTTCCACATCGGTGGTGCTGCGCAGATCAACGAGCAGTCGTTCATCGAATCCAACTTCGACGGCAAGATCACGATCAAGAACAAGGCGATCGCGACCAACGGCGAAGGCCACATGGTGGCGATGGTCCGCAACATGGTCGTTGCGGTCACCGATGCGGACGGCACCGAGCGTGCGACCCATCGCATTCAGTACGGCGCGCGCATGCGCGTCGACGAAGGCGACATGGTCAAGCGCGGCCAGCGCATCGCCGAGTGGGATCCCTACACCCGCCCGGTGCTGACCGAAGTGGAAGGCGTAGTCGGGTTCGAGGATCTGGTCGAAGGCCAGTCGATCTCGGAAACGCTCGACGAATCCACGGGTATCGCCAAGCGCATCGTTACCGATTGGCGTTCGGCGCGTGGTGGCGCGGATCTGCGTCCGGCGATCGTCATCAAGGGCAAGGACGGCAAGGTGCTCAAGCTCGCGCGCGGTGGCGACGCGCGCTACATGCTGTCGGTTGACGGCATTCTGTCGGTCGACGTCGGCCAGAAGGTGAAGACGGGCGACATTCTCGCGCGGACCTCCACCGAAAGCGCCAAGACCCGCGACATCACGGGCGGTCTTCCGCGCGTGGCGGAATTGTTCGAGGCTCGCAAGCCGAAGGACGCCGCCATCATCGCGGAAATCGCTGGCACGATCCGGTTCGGCCGCGACTACAAGAACAAGCGGCGGATTTCGA
>JANMAN010000466.1:0-10832 GCA_031359885.1 Tardiphaga sp.
GAAACGTCCAGGACAGCGCGCGCCCTTCGGTTTTGCGCACGTCCACGGTCGTGATTTCGCCTGCCCGCGACGCATCGATCTCGGCCGCGACGTCGCGCGCATTGATGGAAGACAGCGAGTCGGCCTGAACGCAGGCGGCGATGAGGTCCGAAACGCTAGCGCCTTCGGCGTTGAAACCCGCGGGGATGCCCATCATCTCGCCGAAGCGTCGGTTGACGACGGCGAGACGACCGTCCGGGCCGAACATGCAGAGCCCATGCGGCATGTTGTTGAGCGCGGTGTCGAACTGGTCGGCCAACGCCGCTTCGCGCTCGCGTGCGACCAGCGCCCGGACGAAGATCGAATGCAGATTGAGATTGATCATCCGCAAGGCGATGAAAAACAGCAGCAGGAGAGCGGCCAGACCGATGTAATAAATATCGCCGTTGAGCGCGAGCGCGACCGACATCGGGCCGCAAGCGCACAGGATGTGCCATTGAACGATGCGAGGACGCCCGTAATTGCGCGCCGCGCCGCCGGCCGTGTATCCGATCGTCACCGTCGTACACAGCATGTGGGCGATCGGATCGCTGGTCCCGACCAGCGTGATGAAGCACCACAAGCCGAGCGCGGAGGCGTACATCACGGCGCCGTTGCGATAGCGCGGCTCCCAGTTGGCGGCCTGCTCCGGCGTCAACATCGCTGTGCGCTTTTCGTATTTGCGCATCTGAAACGCGCGCATGGTTCCGATCACGACGATCAGAATGGCGCAGGGCCAGATCCACACATTGCCGGTTTTGACGGCCGTCATCAGCGCGGCGAAGCCGGCGCTGATCGAACCGGTCAGCATCGGCCAGAAATTCTGGCACATCGAATCGACGAGCGCCGCGTAAATCGACGGCGACATCTTTCGGCTGTTCAAATCGTTGCGATCGGCAAGCTGCATTGGCGGGCAAGCATCCTTCAGCCGCCATTTTTATCGCGTCGAGATGAAACAACCCTGAGCGAACATGCTTAACCGCCCGTTAAGTCCGGTCCCCGACTCGATATAAACGCTAATATTTTCAATGATTTAGACCAAAACAACGCGTCGGACGCGAACTTATTTATTCCTTCGACGCAAACTAAATCCTTTGACCGTCACGTCACGACAACAGCGGCGACCATGCCGGATCGGACGCAAATCCCGGCGTCGGCACCTTCAATTCATTGCGGCCGGAGACGTCAATCGAATACAGCGACGGCCCGCCGCCCTGCTCGCGGAAGAACATCACGACGCGGCCGTTCGGCGCGAATGTCGGGCCTTCATTGTGATAGCCGGACGTCAGCAGCCGCTCGCCCGAGCCATCGGTCTTCATGATGCCGATCGAGAATTGTCCGCCGCCCTGCTTGGTGAAAGCGATGTAGTCGCCGCGCGGCGACCACACCGGCGTCGAGTAGCTGCCTTCGCCGAACGAGATGCGCTGCGCCGCGCCGCCCGCCGCCGGCATGACGGAGATCTGCGGCTTGCCGCCGCGATCCGCTTCGAAACAAATCCGCGCGCCGTCCGGCGAATAGGACGGCGAGGTGTCGATCGCGGGCGTGTTGGTCAGGCGCGTCGTCGATTTTGAGCGCAAATCCATGACGAACAAATTGGAGTTGCCGCCCTGCTGCAAACTCATGATGACGCGCTGGCCGTCCGGCGAGAAGCGCGGCGAGAACGACATGCCGGGGAAATTGCCGACGATCTCGCGCTGCCCGGTCTCGATGTTGAACAGATAGACCTTCGGGTCGCCCTGCCCGAATTCCATGTAGGTGATTTCCTGCGTCGACGGCGAGAACCGCGGCGTCAGCACGAGGTCCGCACCACGCGTCAGGTATTTCACGTTGGCGCCGTCCTGATCCATCAGCGCGAGCCGCTTGACGCGACGCTCCTTCGGGCCTGTCTCGTCCACGAAAACTACGCGGCTGTCGAAATAGCCCTTCTCGCCGGTCAGCCGCTCGTAGATCTGGTCCGAGATGATGTGCGCGATCCGCCGCCAATATTCCGGCGAGGTGAAATATTGCTGGCCGGCGAGTTGTTGTCCGGTCGCGACGTCCCACAGCCGGAATTCGGCCTTGAGGCGGCCGTCGCTCTGCCGCGTCATTCGGCCGGTAACGAGCGCCTGCGCGTTGACGGTCTTCCAGTTCTGGAATTGCGGCGGCGCGTCGATGTTCACGACCTTCTCGATAAAGGCGGCCTGATCGATCGGCGCGAACAGCCCCGAGCGTTTCAGATTGTTGGTGATGACTTGCGCGACGCCGTTGCCGACCTCGTTGTCGGCCGGCGTCCCGGCGACGAAATTCGGAATCGCGATCGGCAACGGCGCGACATTGCCTTCGGTGATCTGCACGCGCGCCTGCCCGAACGCGGCACTGCCGCTGCCGATCATGAGACCGGCGGACGCCGCTCCCGAAATGAAACGGCGACGGCTCGGGATCAGCGAAAGAAGCGTGTCATTACGGTCGATCATGGACAATTGCTTTTCAGGTTGCGGCTGCGCGGACGAGCGCGCTGCCTTACGATCGTCGTTCGGTGAAGACCGGCTCGAAGAATTTCCATTCCTCGAAATAGGCGGCCGGCAATTTATAGGGCTGGCATTCGATGATCGCGCGCAGCGCGCTCTCTTGGTAGACGCGGAAATACGGCGACGACGGATTGCTGATCGCGGCCGGCTGCGCTTCGAGCGAGCCGTCGCGCTTCAGCTTGATCGAGAAAATCGCTTCCGTCATCTGCGCTTCGATGCCGCCATAGGGCTTCTTCCAGCATCGCTCGACCTGGTTCTTGAACAGCGCGCCCCAGGTCGCGGAATTGTCTGCGGACGTGCCCTTCGCAAGGCCGAGCGCCGCATTCGAATTCAGCGTCGCGCCGGTTGCGGCATTGCGGGTCGCGTCGCGCTTGTCGAGAAGCGCTGCGATCTTGGTCTGATCGAAATGCCGCTCCTGAATCCGCTCCTGCGGCGGCGGCGTAACGGCCGCCTTCTGCACAGGTTTCGGCTTCTCCTTCGGCGGCTCCTTCTTCAAGGCTTCCGCGATCGGATCGATCTTCGCAGGCTCCGGCTTCTTCTCGACCGGCTTCGGCGGCTCGGGCTTGGCCTCGACGACGGGCTTCGGCGGCTCCGGCTTCGGCGGATCGGGTTTCTTCTCGACGGGCTTCTCGACCGGCGGCGCGGGTTTTGGCGCGGCTTCGGTCACCACCGGAGGCTTCTCCGTGATCTTGCCGACCTGGTCCTCGATCGGAGGCTTGGCTTCCGCGACCTTCTCGACCAGCGGCTTCGGATTTTCCTTTTTGCCGGTCTTCATGCCCGCCATCACCTTGGCGAGCTGATCCGACGAAATCACATCGACCGGCAACGATTCGCCGGGCGTGACCTCGAACGCTTTGGATTGAAACGACACGAGTCCCCAGCCCAGCACGGCAAGGTGCAAGGCGACCGACGCAAGCATGGTCCTGTCGATGTTGCGCCAGTTCACGGCACGAGTGTCCCGAATCCGAAGTTTGCCCGACCAAGCTGCAATATCCTCGCGAACTTCGGATTCGAAAGGACACTCGCCAAAATTATCGTTGGAGCGTGATTCAGTTCAGACGTTCTCTGTGAGAACTTGCGGCGATTGTGCAGAGAATTTCTGAACATCACGCTACGACCCCTGCTCCGATTCCGTCACCAGCGCGAGCCGCTTGAAGCCCGCCCCGGACAATTGCCCCATCACCTTGGCGACCGTGCCGTAATCGGCTTTCTTATCCGCGCGCATGAAGATGCGCTCGTCCATCCCGCCGCGCGCATCCGTGATCGCCTTCAGTTTGGCAACCAGATCGGTCATCTGCACTTCGGCGTCGTTGATGAAGATCTTGCCTTTGATATCGACGCTGAGCTGCAGCGGCGTCTTGTCCTGTTCGAGGCTCTTGGCTCCCGTCTGCGGCAGGTCGAGCGGCACGCCGACCGTCAGCATCGGTGCGGCCACCATGAAGATGATCAGCAGCACCAGCATCACGTCCACCATCGGCGTGACGTTGATCTCGGCCATGACGGGCGCACGACGCCGCCCGCGCCGTCCGCCTCCGCCTGCCGATCCCGTCGAACTCATGCCCATGACTAAATGTCCGCCCGCTTCGTTATCTTCTCCATCCTTCGAGGCTCGCCCAAGATGACGACGCAAGTGCGTCGTCGGGCTCGCACCTCAGGATGACGTTGTACGCGTTGCCGTCACCCTGAGGTGGCCGCCTCTTCAGCGGCCCTCGAAGGGCGACGGCAAAACCTTACGCGCGCTCATCGATCTGCCGCGACAGGATCGCCGAGAACTCGTCGGCGAAACCTTCCAGGCGCTGCGCCTGCCGGTTCACCTCGGACTGAAACTTATTGTAGAAAATTGTCGCCGGAATGGCGGCGATCAGGCCGACCGCGGTCGCGAACAGCGCCTCGGCGATACCGGGCGCGACCACCGCCAGCGACGTGTTCTTCGACGCCGCGATCGACTGGAAGCTCGACATGATGCCCCACACGGTTCCGAACAGGCCGACGAACGGCCCTGCCGAGCCGACAGTCGCCAGCACCAGCAAACGCCGTTCCAGCCGCTCGATCTCGCGCGCGATCGACACGTTCATCACCTTCTCGATGCGCATCTGGAGCCCCGCGAAGGAGCGCGCCTGGCTGTCGAAGGAGCGCTTCCATTCGCGCATCGCCGCCACGAAACAGGCCGCCATCGATTGTGTCGGCTTGGCCGACAACGCGCGGTAAAGATCTTCGATCGACTCGCCGGACCAGAACGCCTGCTCGAAGCGGTCCATCGCGCGCTTTGAGCGCGAGAACAGAAAAATCTTGTCGATGGCGATCGCCCAGACCCAGATCGAACACCCGATCAAGCCCAGCATCACAGCCTTGACGATCCAGTGCGCCTGCCAGAAAAGCGCCACCAGCGAGACGTCGGACGAGGCCATCGGGGCCAACTCGACCGCATTCATGCGCACGTTCCTTTCGCGAAACCCAAGCGCCGGTACAAGTCCGGTTCGAGGTCCGGTTCGACCGCAACCTGACAGCGTCAGGCGACGGCGGCATCACGACGGGACACCCACGCGCCACCGACGCCAGCCATTTGGCGGCGAAAAGCCTGCATCGACGCTTGATGATGTCGCTTGGGATGCCCGTTCGAGCCGGACTCTCAATCCCCTGCCAACATGTCAAAACAAGGGCTGCGCTGCAGCAATCGCTCCGGATTACCAAGCACTTGTTATGGTTAAGAGAGGGTTAAGGGGGGGGGGTGGTCCAGAGCATCTATGACGCTCAACATTTGAGCGATCGAACATGCTATCCGAACCGATTTCAGTGATCAGTAATATGATAAGTATTTCGGTGGCTCAACATTATCCAACCCGTAAGCAAAATAGTACTTACGCGCCGCAGCCCATCCCCTTACTAAACTCGGAAGTTTAGAATTCGGGTTAAAAGTCGAGGATGAAAACGACGCTGCGTCGTACCACTTGCCGGAGATTAGCTCGGTGGAGCCTACCTTAAAAGGTAAACCGAGAATCTTGTATCGTTTAATAAGAGCCTGTTTGATATTTGAAGCCATCCACCCATCTAACCGGATCAGGGCATCTGACTCATCTAGCAATGCATATAACCCCAAGTAACCGCGCATTTTTGGTAACTTAACATTGAACTTAATGAACGAGTTCAGCTGCTCCTCTGAGAGACCTCCGTACAAAACGTTACGAATTTCGGTCACTAAGCCCAGCAGATCCCAGTCATAGCCGACTCCCACCCTGGTTGAAATTTTTATGGGTGGAATTTTTTCAATGTAGTGAAGAAGATATAGATTGATTAGTCTCGATAACTGACCTCGCAAACGCGTTTCTACACTCGTATGCATAGTTAGGCCATCTGTGCAGACCCCGTATCCCAAAAACCTGAAATCAGTCAGTGATTTCAACTCTTCTTCGTATTTAGACAGAATTCGGATACCTGGCGACTTACTTTTATTTATCTTAAGACCACTTTTCTCACAATGAGAGATGAACGCGTCATATGCACGAATCGCATCTTCGTAGCTATACAAAACGACCACGGAATCGTCGGCGTACCTAGCAAATTGCCCGTTAATTGCCTCAAGATCACAATCAAGAGGGTGATTGGCTAAGTTTGCTAAAGTGAGTGAGATGGATGAACCTTGGGGAGTACCTACTGTTCTTCTTTTGAAGACGCCGCCTGAGTAATCTACTCGCTTCGCAAAACGATGATTTAGAAACGAAAAGATCGTCGTTTTTTCAATTCTCGAAGCTAATATAAATTCTGATTTTTGCAGCAGGCTTTTTATATAAGAATGAGGAATCGTGTCGAAGTATTTTTCAAAATCTACTTGAAGAACGAAATTTCGCTGAGGCCTAATTGCTGACTTTATCTTAAGGAGAGCGTCAAAAACGCTTCTGTCAGGCCTATAAGCAAAAGAATTTCCTGATTGTTTTTTTAGATTTCGATTCGTAAGCCTAGCATTTAAGACTGCCGCCAGCGCTGCGTCAGGGAAGGTGAATTGCATGATTTCACGTTTTCCCCCACCAGGCTTATCTTTAAAAAACTGGAGCGCGGGCGTGGGGCTATAAGTTCCAAGCTGAACTTTATACCAAATCGTTTTGGCAAGAAAATTTGCATTACGCTTACAATAAATCGGATCAAAGTGCCGGTGAGAAAACGTTTTAGTACGCTGCTTTATTGCCGTTGGATAACCTGTTCGTTTTGTGTACTTTGCGGCATACTCTTTCTCTTTCAAAAGCTTTTTATGCTCACGATCAAGTGCCCGCGCACATAACTTTTTAATCTTCTGTTTGATAGCGTTTTGCATAGGGCGGCGGGTGGCCATTTAAGTAAGGGGAGTCCGCCTCATGGTTTCCCACACGACGTTCGAGCTGTTGGCTGATCAACAGCACCTCACGATCACTGCCGCGATCGTTACTGCGAACCACCCGCCTAGGCTACTGCGCCCTAGTGACAAATTGCATGATCTAGAAAAAGCGTTCAACGGTAGATAACGAATTATCCACAACTACTGATATCCCACTCGCCCATAGGCCATCTCAGCCGCGAACCACGAGAATTCACCGGATGCAGAATGTTATAGTTTGGGATTTAGAAACGGTTCCTGATTTTGAGTTGATAGCAGCTACTCAAAAGATAAGTATTTTAAAGGCTCGCGAATTCTCGAAGAGCGAATTTCCTCGTCTTGCTGCTCATAAAATTGTCTGTATTGGCGCCGTCGTATGCTCTCGTAAAACAGGCGGTTGGGAGGTTGAGTCTATCGGAGCGCCTAGCATCGCTGAGCGAACAGAGATGGAACTCATCAAGTCATTTTTTAAAAAAATCGAAGACACAAAGCCAAAACTAATCACCTTTAATGGCGGTAGTTTTGACTTTCCCGTTCTCCGATATCGCGCAATGGCAAATAAAATTGGTTCCCAGATTTTTCAAACTAAGAATTACTTTAGCCGCTACACGGAAGATGCTTTAGATTTATGCGATGTTCTTGCTTCGTATGATAATCGATCGAAAATGAGCCTCGATTATATCTGTCGGGCGATGGGCTTGGCAGGTAAAATAGGGTCGATTAGTGGATCTGACGTCGAAGCGTATGTTTCTTCAGGGCGCATCCACGAAGTAGCGGGATATTGTGAAAGCGATGTGGTGAATACTTTTCGTTTGTGGCTACGATTTGAACTTTTTCGTGGATCGTTGTCAGTTGCCGAATTTGAGTTCAGTGAGAACAACTTAAAAAACTTTGTTATGAAGCGTATGGACAGTAAGTCACATTTGGTCGAACTAGTGGCCTCAAGTTAGAAGAGTTGAAATTGCTCTTCTTCAAGCTTATTCCGGGTCCAAGTGGTTCATAAAATAGGCCAATGACCTCTCTTGACAAAATTCCTATAGGAACATATACCCGACCCGTCCTGTTCGTGAGGGGGCGCTTCATGAGGCGTTCTGAGGCGGAGCAGAGCAGACGCCGGATTTGGGCTTGCCCAAAATCGGCTGAGCTGGCCGGACTGGGGCTTGCCCCAAACCGGTGGATACGGCGCCTGCGGCCCTGCCTCGCAAGCAGGGACTCGGGGTGTCCGGGGTGAACTCGTCTGCCGCCACTACGGGCGGCTGCCGTGACCGGCAGGGGCGGGAAGCGGCTTCGGCGTCGCGAAAGCGATGCCGGTGACGACGCATTCGGCGCAAGCCGCATGACGTCTCACATACCGCTTTTCGGCCTGAACGAATCCTCGGACGAAAAGTCGCCGGAGCGATGCGGCATGCGGCAGCCTTCGGGCCGCCACACGCAGGCATCGTGCGCTGCCGGATTGCGGCCCCTGCGGCGGGCGGACCGGTGGCGTTGGTGGAGCGCCGCAAGGCGATGCGTCGTGGGTGTCGAGGCTCGCAAGTCTTGGCATCGCGGCGTTGCTACAAACAGTGCGCCTTGCGGCGCTCCATCGCCCCTCGTTTCGAGGGGGGAGTTTAATTGCCGGGAATGGGGCAAGCCCCAAGCCCGGATGCACACCTCGGGCGCTTCGCGCCGCGAGATCGCGAACGCGTGGCTGTTTGAAAATCAGTTTGTCATTCCGGGATGGGTCGGTTGCCGGCGCAGCCGGCTGCCGAGACAGGCCCGGAATCCATAACCCCTGTAGTCACGATGAAAGATGGATATCAACGCCCGTTTGCCAAACAAAGCACAGGGGTTATGGATTCCGGGCTCGCGGTCACCGCCGCGAAATCGCGGCGTGGCCGCGCCCCGGAATGACGGTGGTATCGAAATCCCTCAATCCCACTTCGGCGCGAATCCCGGACTGACGCAGCGCTTGTTTTTCGGCAGCGCCGCGATCGCGGCCCGATCCTCGTCGTCGAGCGTGATCTTCAGCGCGTCGAGATTGGCCTGCTGGCTTTCCTTGCGCGACGCCTTCGGGATCGCGGCGACGCCGTCCTGATCGAGCAGCCATTTCAGCGCGACCTGCGCGGCGCTCGCGTCGTGTTTCTTGCTGATCGCGGCCAACGCCGGATCGTCGGCGACGCGGCCTTGCGCCAGCGGGCAATAAGCGGTGATCGGGATCTTCTTCGGCGCAAGATAACTCCGCACCGCGCTCTGGTCGAGCATCGCGTGATATTCGATCTGGTTGCACGCGACCGGCGCCTGGATGTCGTCGATCGCCTGCTTGAGCAACGCGACCGGGAAATTGCACACGCCGATGGCGCGCACGCGGCTTTCGTCCAGCAGCGTCATCAGCGTGTCGAAGATCGCGCCGAGGTTCATGTCGGGCGCGGGCCAATGCACCAGATAGAGATCGACATGGTCGAGCTTGAGCTTCGCGAGGCTCGCCTCGAAGGCGCTGCGAATGCCGTCCGGCGTCAAATGATCGTGCCAGACTTTGGTGGTCACATGCAGGTCCGCGCGGCCGACGCCGGATGCTCTGATGGCATCGCCGATCGGCGCTTCGTTGCCGTACATCTCGGCGGTGTCGATGTGGCGATAGCCCAGCCCGAGCGCGCTTTCGACCGCGGCTTGGCAAGCATCGCCCTGCATCTTGAAGGTGCCGAGGCCGAGCTTGGGCAGGCGAATGCCCTGCGTCGTGATGGTGTCCATGACCCGACTTTCTTGAGATTATGTAAATCAATTCCCTTGGCCTGACACGGTTCCGCATGCGGCACCTTCCGTCAACGCAGACTGGGCCCTGGTTTGAAATTTTCTTTTGATTTCATAAAAGCCAAGGATTGATTGATGGTTTCTTTGTCAGCATTGGCATTGTACTCCATTCGCCAACCATTGCTCATGATATAGGCCTGTCCCTTGTCTTCATATCCGTGATGCACGCCTTTAAAAAGCACAAGTTGAACTTTATCACTTACAATTTCTTGGCAAGCTCTTGAATTGTTAGCGTTGTCTTTGTCGCCGATAAAAATGATCAACGGCGTCGAGAATTTGGCCTTCGTCAAGCCTGCGCAACCGGGAGATACTGCAATGACACCGGCAAAGGTATTGCGATGATTGGACGAATAATGCGAATGACTGATCATCATTACTGCCGTTCCACCATTGCTGCGCCCCATTACGTAGACTTCGCTAGAAACAGCCAATTTATTTTCAATTAGGTAATCGAGCGTTGAGTAAGCATCTTCCGCTCGCCTCCAACCCCAATGATAATTGGCTTCGCCACAGGTGCTTTTAACGTTTCGTGGCGCGAAACTGTCGAGGATTACTACACCAAAGCCGTTGTCGAGAAAAACCTTGGCTTTTTCTTTGGCCCAAACCGTTACGATTTTAGTCAAGCCGGTACAGCCATGCATTAAAATAATAAACGGCACCGGCCCCGCGCTACCCTTCGGCCTGATGATCTCGGCATTTAGCATACCATCCTTATTCACCTTGCCGCCTTCGTCAGGAGCGCCATTGAGAAAGTTTTTTGACAATCCGGAGCGGTAACGGTTTTCAGCAGTATAAACTGCGTCGTAGTTATGTACGTAGTCACTCTTCCAAGGTATCTTGACCATTTCGGCTAAGGCGCCCGTAGAAGTTAGCATTGACAAAATTAATAAGTACCGCATCAAACGTATCTTTCAATGAAGCTACATACCGACCATAGCGTCATTTAACAAAAGGATCAAAAGTTTGTTTGATTGAATTATTAACTAAAGCTAGTTTGCGTAGCGCGCGGTGAGATCGCGGGAAATCTTGGCGCCCTCGTCGAGATAGCGGCGGATCGCGACGCCGGCGGCCGGCGTGCAGGTGCGATAGGTTTGCTGGAACCCCTGATAACCGCGGTTGAAGCCGCCGATCAGCTTGGCGCGGCGCTGTCCGGACGGCGTTTCGGCATCGGCGAG